>NZ_JAXIXE010000035.1:0-66861 GCF_036305205.1 Megasphaera massiliensis | reverse complement strand
TTTCGTAACGAGTGTCTTAGAAATCCGATGATTTACATCGGACATCCAACGGTTCTCTCGTCCGGAAAGGGCTTTGAGTCTGCGCTTTGCAGATTTTGTGCCTTTGGATTGGAGCTGCTGTCTGATTTTGAGGAACTTATGTCGTTTGGCTGCAATCTTTCGCCCAGAAACGAACTCCGTTTGGCCTTGCTCATCGTAACTGACCGTCAGGAATCGCAAGCCACGGTCAATCCCGACAACATGGCGGACATTCTCCTTCTGAAAATCTTCAACCACTTTGGTGACGGGAATATGCAGATACCACAGGCCTTTGAGTTCAATTAATTTTGCTGTGCCAAGATTCCATGAGCCGTCCAGATATTCCGAAAATGGCTTGCTTTCAAAGGTGCACCGGGTTCGTTTGCCAAGGGTGTTGATAGACAGGCTTTGTCCGTTATCCACGAAGCTGTAATCACGATTGCGAACCAAATCCGCTTGCGGGCGCTTGAAGAAGATGGGCGTCCAAAGCCATTCGAGCGTTTTCGTTATGTATTTCCAGCTGCCATCTTGGTCCTTGTATTTGTATGGCTTTTGGAAGAGCTGCTGCTTGACCGTCTTATAGCGAGCTATAGCCGTCTTGATGGACGATTGTGCAAGCTGCGACTTTAAGCCAAACAACACACGAAGGTCGCTGTATAGTTCTTTGTTGAGGCTTTGATAAGCCAAGTTGAATTGATTGTCGAAGATGTATTGAGACACAAAATTACAAGCCTGACGATAATGCTCTGTCATTTGGCAAAACAGAATCCCTTGTTCCGGAGAAACATGGAGGCGAAGTTTTATAGTTTGGGTTAGGTCGGACACTTTTTCTCACCTGCCTTTCTAAAAATATATTGCTTTCATCAAGGCCACCATATCATATATTTTACTAAAACTCCAGTATTTTAAGAAAGTGAGGTGAAGCGGGCATTCCTCCCCGACCTAAGAGGTCGGAGTATCCTGCCTGCATTTAAATGAAACCACAGGAGGTGAGCACATGGATTTTACACCTCGCATGCAAGCGATTCTGCGACGCTTATTAAAAGAGGAAGACTACCTCTCCGAACAGGCCCTGGCCGATGATCTCGGCATCAGCAAGCGAACGGTCCAACGCGAACTGGAAGGGACCGAAAAGGCATTGTCCTCGTATAAGCTGAAACTGGTCCGCCAAAAACGGGCCGGCATCCGTTTAGACGGGTCGCCCCTTGATAAGAAAAATCTGGCCGAAGCCCTTTCTGATGCGTCCGCCATGGACTTCAGCGATAAAGATACGCGGCGCCGTTACCTGCTCTTTGAGCTTTTACGCGACCGAATGCCGAAAAAACTGCTCTATTACAGCACCCTGCTCGGTGTCAGTGAAGCGACAGCGGCTTCAGATTTAGAGTCCTTATCCCCTTGGCTTGAAAAAAATAATTTAAAGGTCCTGAAAAAACAGGGTTACGGTGTCCTGCTCACAGGCAGCGAAAAAGATTACCGCGAAGCCATGCACCGCTTCATCAGCGAAACGACGAGTGCCGACGCCTTCAAGGACCTGCAAAACGCCGACGAATCCTTATCGAAAGCCTTGGCCCATGTCACCGATAAGGGCGTCTACCAGCTGCTGAACACCCATACGATTCAGCGCGTCTATGACGTCCTCGTGAAATTAGACGAAAAAAAGATCGACCAATTTACGGACACGGCTAAAATCGGACTGATCATTCACATCGCCATCGCCGTCGAACGCATTGCCAAGGGCCAGCCTGACGATACGGACGAAGAGGTTGTTCCCATTCTTGAGGACAGCGAAGACGCCGCCCTGGCACGACGAATCGTCGCCGCCATGAAAGCGGAATTTCAGATTACGATGCCGCCCATTGAAGCCTCGTATCTCCTGCTTCACATCAAAGGCGCGAAAATACGGTATCAAGACAATGATCTTTGGGATCTTCCCAGCAGCGTCGATGAATCGGAACTCTTACGCGTCATCGACGCTATGATTGAAGCCTTCGATACCCGTTTAGCTTACGACCTTCGCTGTGACGACGAGTTTCTTCAAGGCCTCTTCGTCCACTTACAGCCTACCATCATCCGCCTTCAGCACCATTTAAATATCATCAATCCCTTACTCGACGCTATCAAGGAGGAATATGCCGACGTCTTTCAAAAAGCAAAGCGGGCAGCTAACGTCTTATCCCTGTCTCTCGATACCCCCGTATCGGATGATGAAGTCGGCTATCTGACCATTCACTTCGGTGCCGCCTTAGAACGAATCAAGGGAAACAAAGCCTTTACGCGCAGTGTCTCCATCGGCATCGTCTGTGCCAGCGGCTTCGGCATTGCCCGACTGATGATGACCCGTCTTCAAAATAAACTGCCTAAAAACGTACAGCTTCAGACGTACGGCAGTGATTCCGTAACGGAAGAAGTTCTAAAACAGACGGACTTCTTCGTTTCCAGCCTGCCCATATCCCTTCCCGGCGCCGACGTACTCTTCGTCTCCCCCCTCATTTCGCCGTCGGAACTTCATCGTATTACCGGCAAAATCGAAGAGTATGCCCATGTCCCCAAAAAACGAGTTTTCATCGATAAACCGGAAGAAGACGATTTCGTAGCGGTCCTGGATAAGACGCAGCTTCTGTCGAAAGGAATCGCCGATATCCTGCGAGCTTATCGCCAATATACACTGCCGGCAGCCGTTACCTTTGCCGAAGCCGTCCACACACTGGCATCGGAGGCAGTAGAAGATGAAGAACAGTCGGCCCAACTGTTTGATGCCATCATCAAACGCGAACGGCTGAACAGCCAGATTTTCCCGGAACAGGACTTCGCCCTGCTCCACTGCCGAACGACGGCGGTAAATCAGGCCTTATTCTATACGGCCGTTCCTGACAAAGACACCTTTACTAACCCGTATTTTCACGGCATCTCGACGATTCTGTTTTTAGTCATGCCCCAGGACGAACAGAGCCGTCTTCACACCGACGTCCTGGGCTCCATCAGCAGTGCCATGGTCAGTGATTCCGCCTTTTCTCAGGCCGTTTATGGCCATGACGAAGAAAAAATCCGTTGCCATCTGCAGCGGATTTTAAAAGGCTATTTTGCTCAGGCCCTAGGATTATAAATAAATATATTGCCTCAGTTTTTTTATATAAGAGCGGCCCACCGGAATCGGTTCCTTTTCCTGCCCTTGAAGAATCAATACGTATTGATGATTGAACCATGGTTCGATTTGCCGAACCTCATCGATATTGACGATATAATTGCGGTGACAGCGAAAAAATACCGATGCCGGCAACCGCTGCTCAAACTGAATCAGGCTGAAATGAGTAGGATAGGTTTTCCCTTCCAGGGTCACTAAAAAAGTCCGGCGCTTTTCGGCATAAATCAAGCGAATATCCTCACAGGCAATGAGCTTTATCTTCTCTCCCTCATCGACGGAAAACCGCCGCGTCGGAAGAGAAATCGGCCCGTCATCAGCCGACGTATCCGCCAAAGAATCTTCTCTCGGAGAAGGTTCTTTTTTTATGTGCAGGGCCCTGAACTTTCGGACGGCCTGAGCAACTTCCCCTTCGGTTACGGGCTTGACTAAATAGTCCAGGGCCGTCAGCCGCAGCGTATGGGACACAAAGTCGCGCTGGCCGGTGACGAAGACGATATCCGGCCGGTCTCCTTCCATGCCCTGAATGGCCTTGGCAATGGCAAGACCGCCGATGCGGGGCATTTCAATCGTCAAGAAGACGAGATCCGGTTTATATTCATGAAGGCAGGCTGCCGCTTGTTCCCCTTCATAGCAAATAGCGACGACGGTTATGTCCGGATCCACTGCTAACAGGCATTTTTTTAATTGTGCCGCCATGAGCGGCTCGTGATCAATAATTACGACCGAAAGAGCCATCCTCTCATCTCCTCCCTTTCGTTTTTCTTAATTATACCACCAATTGAAAGGGGCGGCAGCTGCGGCTTACGCCAGGCCAGCACTGATTCCTTCATAGTTGTCACATTGAATGTGGACAAAGTTAAATTACTTTTAATTGATTTCAGTATGTACGGAAGGTATACTGTAACCATCAAGAGAGCAGCACAGCGCAGTCCGGAGTGCCGAGTTCTGCTCCGTCAATGGAATTATGGTTACAAATTGGAGGCTTACTATGAAAGCAAAAATACAATCCTTCGGCCGCTTCCTCAGCAGTATGGTCATGCCGAACATCGGCGCCTTCATCGCCTGGGGTCTCATAACGGCACTCTTCATTCCCAGTGGCTGGCTGCCAAATGAACAGTTAGCTAAAATGGTCGGACCGTTCCTGACCTATGCACTGCCCTTACTCATCGCCTTCCAAGGCGGCAAGATCGTCGGCGGCCTTCGCGGTGCCGTCATGGGCGCCATCGCAACAGTCGGCGTCATCACCGGTACGACGTACACCATGTTCTTAGGTGCCATGGTCATGGGCCCGCTGGCAGGCCTTGTCATCAAAAAGTTTGACGCCGCTGTCGACGGCCACATTAAACCGGGTTTTGAAATGCTGGTCAATAACTTCTCCGTCGGTATCTTAGGCATGATCATGGCCATCATCGGCTTCGAACTGATTGGACCGGTCATGGGCGTCATCCTCTCCTTCTTAACGGCAGGCGTCCAATTCCTACTGCAGGCCGGCATCTTCCCCCTCATCGGGCTCTTCGTGGAACCGGCAAAAGTCTTGTTCCTCAACAACGCCATTAACCACGGGATCTTCACTCCCCTCGGTGCTGAACAGGTCGCTGAATCGGGCAAATCCATCTTCTACATGATTGAAACCAACCCCGGCCCCGGCGCAGGCGTCCTCTTAGCCTACTGGTTATTTGCCAAAGACAAGATGACCCGCCAGTCAGCTCCCGGTGCCTTGATCATCCACGTATTCGGCGGCATTCACGAAATTTATTTTCCCTATATCCTCATGAACCCGGCCCTGCTCCTGGCCACCATCGGCGGCAGCGTCGCAGCCCTGTTCTACAACATGATCTTTGACCTCGGCCTTTCCGGCCCGCCGGCTCCCGGCAGCCTCATTTCCTACCTGGCCATGGCTCCCAAAGGTTCAACCTTTGCCGTTATCTTAAGCATCGTCATCGCAACGGTCGTGTCCTTCGTCATCGCATCGCCGATCATCAAATTGTCCAATGCCAAATCGGGTGAATCCCTCGAAGAAGCACAGCAGAAGATGCAGGACATGAAAGCCGAATCGAAGAAGGCAGCGACCACAACGTCTGCAGCTCCTGTCGATTTAAAGCATATCACCAACGTTGTCTTCGCCTGCGATGCCGGCATGGGCTCCAGCGCCATGGGTGCCGCTGTCCTGCAAAAAAAATTCAAAAAAGCAGGACTGACCGACATCACCGTCAGCCACGCATCGGTTTCTGAAGTTCCGGCCGACGCCCAACTCGTCGTTTGCCACAAGGATCTCGCCGACCGAGCTAAAGCCAGTGCTCCCAACGCCCGTCTGATTACGATTACCAATTTTATGGCAGCTCCCGAATACGGCATGCTCGTCGATGAATTAGCTGCTGCCCGCAACGAAAAATAAAAGGAGACGTTCTCTATGAATACGATTTTACAGAAGAAAAACATCATCCTGAACTGCCCGCCCCAGCCCAAAGAAGATATCATCAAGAAAATCGGAAAGATTTTCTCTGAGGACGGCTATACCAGCGAAAAATATACCCAAGCTATGCTCGATAAAGAAGAAGTCTTTAATACAGCCATCGGAAACGCCGTCGCCATTCCTCACGGCATTGAAGCCAGCAAGGGCGAAGTCAAAAAATCCGGATTAGTCGTCATGACCTTCCCAGACGGCACTGATTGGGGCGGTGAAACGGTAAAACTCGTCATCGGCATCGCCGGTGTCGGTGACGAACACCTCGATATTTTAAGCAATATCGCCATCACCTGTTCCGATGAAGACGACGTCGAAGACTTGCTCCACAGCTCTGCCGACGACATCTTCAACACCTTTGCAAACCTCGAAGCATAAACAGCTTCGTCACTCATATAAAAAATTACAGCTACTTACCTATTTAGGAGGATTTTACCATGAAAACAAAAGCAGTCAGAATGTACGGTACCCGCGATTTACGCTTAGAAGAATTTGAACTCCCGGAAATTAAAGACGACGAAATTTTAGCAAAAATCATCACCGACAGCATCTGCATGTCGACATACAAACTCGTTGAACAGGGCAAGAACCACAAACGAGCTCCGCAGAACATCGATACCAACCCGATCATCACGGGCCATGAATTTGCCGGTGTCATCGTAAAAGTCGGCAAAAAATGGCAAGACCAGTTCAAACCGGGCATGCGTTTTGCTCAGCAGCCGGCCTTGAACTACAAAGGCAGCCTGGCTTCCCCCGGTTACTCCTATGAATTCTTCGGCGGCGATGCCACGTACTGCATCTTCCCTCACGAAGTCATGGAATTAGGGGCCCTCATGCCTTACGAAGGGGAAAGCTTCTTCGAAGCCTCCCTTGGCGAACCCATGAGCTGCATCATCGGCGGCTATCACGCCAACTACCACACGAATAAACAGAACTACGACCACGCTATGGGCACCAAAGAAGGCGGCAACATCATCATCCTCGGCGGCTGCGGCCCCATGGGCCTCGGTGCTGTCAGCTACGGCATCAACTACAAAAACAAACCGAAACGCATCGTCGTTACCGATATCAACGAGGCCCGCCTTGCCAGAGCCAAAGAAGTCGTATCCCCCGAATACGCAGCCGAACACGGCGTCGAACTCATCTACGTCAACACGTCCAACATGGACACGGCTTATGACGACCTCATGGCCCTCACCGACGGCCACGGCTATGACGACGTCTTCGTTTACACCCCGATCCGCGCCGTAGCAGAACTCGGCAATCGCCTCTTAGCCTTTGACGGATGCCTCAACTTCTTCTCCGGCCCGACGGACAAAAACTTCAGCGCTGAAATCAACCTCTACGACTGCCACTACACCAGCACCCATATCATGGGCACGACCGGCGGCAACAACGATGACCTCATCGAAGCCAACACCCTGGCAGCTAAGGGCATCATCGACCCGGCCGTCATGGTAACCCACGTCGGCGGCATCGACAGCATCGCTGAAACGACGCTCAACCTCCCCAACATCCCGGGCGGCAAAAAACTGGCCTATACCCAGTTCGACATGCCCATGACAGCCATTGAAGACTTTGCCAAACTCGGTGAAAAAGACCCGTTCTTCTTAGAACTGGACAAATGCTGCAAAGCCCATAAAGGCCTGTGGAACGGCGAAGCTGAAAAAATGATTCTCAAACACTTCAACGTCGAAATCTAATCACGCTTTCCTTCTCAAATTCTCTATACATAGGAAAAAGACGAGTACCTGATGACTTCGGTTATCAGGTACTCGTCTTTTTATGTGAAATTATATCACGTTTTGTCTCACATTGCCTGCGAGTATTCAGCGTATCCCCTCGCTCCCCTCATTCCTCCTTTTGAAAACTGAATCGATGGTTTCCTTCCAGCCTTATTTGCGTATATCCGTTACGACTTGTTTATAGGCTTCAATGAGGATGTTGAAGTCGAGGTTATGGGCGACGCCGTCGTAGCCTTGGGCGATGTACTCCCTGGCCTGTGCCGTCGTGCCGGTAAAGATGTAGCAGAGTTTTTCGGCATCGTGACAGGCTTTTAGGATTCTATCGAGGGCTTCTTTAAAGCCGGGATTTTCAAATTGGCCCGGGATTCCGAGGCAGGTCGAAAGATCGTAAGGACCGATGAAGATGCCGTCCAGGCCCTCGATTTGAACGATATCTTCGATTTGTTCTAAGGCTTCTTTCGTTTCGCACTGAGGTATGACCAAGAGGCGTTCGTTGCTGTTAGCATAGTATTCTTCCAATGTTTCTGTAGCCGCCCAAGGGGCGTTGCCAAAACCGGTCCCCCTGCCTTTAATGAAGCCTCTTTGACCGACAGGAGCGTATTTTGCCAGGGCCACGGCCTTCTTGAAGTCGTCGATGTCACGCAAACAAGGCAGGATGATAGCCTGGGCTCCACAGTCCGCCGCCCGCTGGATATCTCTATGATCGACGTTAGCCAGACGCACGACAGGGACGAGGTGAACCAGTTCGGCAGCCCGGATGAGGCCCATCATCGTTTCTGTATCAAAGGGGCCATGTTCCGTATCGATGATGACAAAATCAAGGCCTGTATAGCCGAGACATTCCACTTCCGACATATTCCCCATACTGACAAAGGTACCAATGGCAGCTTTATCCGCCGCTGCTAAATCACGCAAACGATTCAAAGACACAATAACCGCCTCCTTACTTAATAAAAACTAAATGTATAATGTCTTCCGGCACTTAGAAAGTTTAATTCAAGATTTCATCTCAAAAGACTTTTTCCAACGTATGCTCCCTATGCTTCTATCATAAAGTATACCTGCACGAAATGCCAACTCTCTGAACACAAAAACCGTAGCAGCAACAAAGGCAGCTACGGTCTGAATAGCGCATAAAGGCCGGATACTTCACAGTCTCTGTGCGTTTATCTTCACATCTCAAATTGGTTGTCAGGGACTAAGGCACCATGGATATCGATATGGATGATACAGATTAGATGTCATGAATAAATTGCTGAAAGCTTCTTTATCAGCCTGCAAACTGGCTGTCGAGGGGATCGGCTCCGTATTGATTCGGACCGGGCGTCCCTGCTGCAAACAGCAAGTACAGTGCCACGAAGAAATCGATGATAGGGATGAACATCAATAAGTAAAACCAACCGCTTCGGTCAAGATCGTGGCAGCGGCGGATTCCCAGCATCACGGCACTGACGGTGGCAATCGCCGATACAGGATAAGCCAAATAGGGAGTAATTTGCGCCAATAAGGTCCCTAAAACAGAAGCAAGAATCATAACGACGAGAATTCTGAGAAAATAGCGCAGTCTGTTAAGTCGTCCGGTGTAGGAAAAGTATTTTTGTATCATGAGTTCTCCTTTTAACTAAAAATTCCCAAGAAACGCTAGATACTCCATATCAAAAAAACTCGCATACTGCCTGAACAGTTAGCCCCTCTCGTCTGATAGTAACATATTCTATGCTTTTTCTCTATATATTTTACACATAGTTTTCACAATTACATGTTTTGTAAAGTATTGTCAATTATGCGCGGTATTTGTGCAGGTACGAGGCGTAATAAAATTCATCGGTCGTCATATTCGCAAAGCGCATTCCTTCGATAATTCCCAAGAATCCCGGGATGAAGGTCCAGCAAAATAAGGCATACACATAGCCTCGGGTATTTCGCTTCATATAAAAATGATGAATGCCGAAGGAACCTAAAAAGAAGGCCAGGGCTGCCGTAATCAGCCGTTCTTCATTGATCTTATGGCGCAGTTCCGGCGTAATGGATGAAAAGGTTCCGTCCGTATAGGCATCGAAGCGATTGGAAGCTCGTTGTTTCCACCGTGAAAAGGCATTTTGTCTGCCCCTACTCGATCCGGTACCGGGGTCGCGATAGACTCCCCGATTTTCTAAATTGCGGGTCATGGCCACAACTTCTCCATCAATGACCTGCAGTTCGCCCTGGAGGACTTCCGTAAATTGATTTTCATAGGCCGCATCCATCTGAAGGAGCAAGTCCCTTACCTTTTTCTTTGTCGCAACCACCTTCTGCGTCTTAAGACCGGTCACGGTGAGCTGCTTATATTTGTGGACTAAAAAGACGGCCCGGTCCTGGTAATAGTTAATAAAAGGCTCGGCCAAGGGAATCCGTTCCGGATATTGTTTCAAATAGTAGAGGAGATTGCGGGCAATATGCTGCATATTGGCGGTCGTCGCTTGAAGGTCCGGGTCGGTCAAGCCCCACCGTTCGCCTTCCATGCGGTTAAAATCAGCTACGGCTTTTTCAAAAGATGTACCATATTGGCCGGCTGACTTTCCCTTGCGTCGTGTCAGTTTCAATGCCAGTTGGCGCGGCTGCCGTTCCAGTCGATAGAGAATATAGAGGGACAGGACGATACCGACAGCTCCCACTGCTCGTCCGTAAAAGAACCAAGCCCCGCCGCCGATGGCCATACACAAAAAGGAAAAGACGTATAAAATATATTTCAAATGAATACCTCCTTCATCACCTAGTCTTTATTGTACCAAAGTAGGGGCGGTCATGCAAAAGTCCGGCCACAGACAGAAAAACCCCCGCACAAGTGCTAAGAGAGGTGCGGGGGAAAATGGAGTTCAATTTATTTTACAACGGCATTGTTGATGATGGCTAAGAAGTCATCAGCTTTGAGGCTGGCGCCGCCAACGAGGCCGCCGTCAATGTCGGCAGAACCGGTGAGTTCAGCGACGTTGCCGCCTTTGACGCTGCCGCCGTAGAGGACGGATACGTCTTCAGCTGCAGCTACGCTGTAGAGAGCAGCTAATTTTTTGCGGATAATGGCGCAGACTTCTTCAGCCTGAGCAGCGCTGGCCGTCTTACCCGTGCCGATAGCCCAGATCGGTTCATAAGCGATGACGACTTTCTTGATGTCGGCTTCAGAAATGCCTTTGAGGGCATTTTCAATCTGGCCTTCGATCCAAGACTGCATGATGCCTTCTTCGCGCTGTTCCAGCGTTTCGCCGCAGCAAACGATCGGTGTCAAGTTGTGAGCGAGGGCTGCTTTCGTCTTCTTGTTGACCGTTTCATCGGTTTCATTGAAGTAGGTCCGGCGTTCCGAATGGCCGAGGATGACGTGTGTTACGCCGATATCGACAAGCATGGCCGGAGAAACTTCGCCCGTGAAGGCGCCCTTTTCTTCCCAGTGCATGTTCTGAGCAGCGACATGGATGGCCGTGCCCTTAGTCATTTCAACAGCCGTCGAAAGGTACGGGAAAACAGGGGCAATGACGACTTCAGCTTTTACGTCTTTGGGCATTTTTTCAACGAGGCCCTGAATCGTAGCCTTGGCGTCAGCGCCTAAATGATTCATTTTCCAGTTACCGGCAATAATAGTTTTACGCATAATAAATTTTCCTCCTTGGCCAGATCTGCCCGGTCCCGATCTCTTCGGAGCAGTCCGTCATGACAGCGGGAATTCCGGGCATCCGGCGTATGTATATGAAATAGTATGAAACGACTTATTTATCGCTTAAAGCAACGACGCCCGGGAGCTGTTTGCCTTCGAGGTATTCGAGGGAAGCACCGCCGCCCGTCGAGATGTGGCTGATTTTGTCAGCCAGACCGGTTTTGTTGACTGCCGAAACGGAGTCACCGCCGCCGACGATGGAAACGGCATCGGAATCAGCAACTGCTTTAGCAACGGCTTCCGTACCTTTGGCGTAGTTTTCCATTTCAAATACACCCATGGGACCATTCCAAACGATGAGTTTCATGGAAGCCAATTCTTTGGCAAAGAGTTCCTGGGTCTTGGTGCCGACGTCGAGGATCATCCAATCGGCCGGAACGGCATCGACAGCAACGACTTTGTGATCGGCATCGTTTTTGAATTCAG
Organism: Megasphaera massiliensis; assembly: GCF_036305205.1. NCBI lineage: Bacteria > Bacillati > Bacillota > Negativicutes > Veillonellales > Veillonellaceae > Megasphaera > Megasphaera massiliensis. The sequence continues at coordinate 55,381 of NZ_JAXIXE010000035.1, read as the reverse complement.
CTGCGACCATGACGTCGACCGGCAGGAGCAGTTTCGTCCCCTGTTCTTTAGCCTGAGCGATGAGTTCTTTCGCCAAGTCGATTTTATCGGCTTCGACGAGGGATTTGCCGATGCCATAGCCCTGAGCAGCCAAGAAGGTGTTGGCCATGCCGCCGCCAATGATCATGAGATCGACTTTCGGCAGGAGGTTGGAAATAACTTCGATCTTATCGGATACCTTAGCACCGCCGATGATGGCTGCGAAAGGATGAGCCGGGTTATCGACAGCCCCGCCGATAAAGCGGATTTCTTTTTCGAGGAGGAAGCCCGAAGCCATGGGCAGGAACTGAGTGATGCCGGCTACGGAAGCGTGAGCGCGATGGCAGCAGCCGAAAGCATCGTTGATGCCGACTTCAGCCAAGGAAGCGAGCTGACGAGCGAAGTCTTCGCCGTTCTTTTCTTCTTCCTTGTGGAAGCGGAGGTTTTCCAAGAGGAGAACTTCGCCCGGTTTGAGAGCATCGGCCATGGCTTTCGTTTCAGCACCGACGCAGTCGGGAGCGAATTTGACGTCGACGCCGAGGAGTTCAGACAGGCGTTTGGCGACCGGTTTCAAGGAATATTTTTCGACAACCTGTCCCTTCGGACGGCCGAGGTGGCTGGACAAGATGACAGCCGCATTATGTTCGAGCAAGTATTTAATCGTCGGCAGCGTCTTCTGGATACGCGTATCGTCAGTGATGTTGCAGTTTTCGTCAAGAGGTACGTTAAAGTCTGCACGGACAAAAACGCGTTTGTTTTCGACATTGACGTCGGTGATTGTTTTTTTCATGAATAGGTTCCTCCTCTAATTAAAGCAGTTGTATGATTTTTTCAGCCGCCCCTTCATCGGTGACCAGCGTTCCCGTATGGCAGGCCCGCATGACGCCGACAATGGCTTCAGCTTTGCTAGCACCGCCGGCTACGGCGATGACGTGAGGGTGATATTTAATTTCTCGCAGGGAAATGCCGATATTATTCGTCCCGTACAAAATCTTGCCGTCGAGGCCGCAGTAGCAGCCCAGCGATTCCCCACAGGCACCGAGGCTGTGCAGGGCATCGCGCTGGAGTGTCGTCATTCCCCTTTTTCGGGCCATGCGGTCGGCGCGGCCAATGCCGAAGATGACGACCTGCGCCCGGGCCGTCATGGCGACGTTTTCCTGGGTCTGGCGGTCGGCCTTCAGCATCATCTGCAAGGCAGAATCACTGAGTCCTTCGGGAATATGAATCATACGGTATGAACTGTGTGTCTTGGCAGCGACATTGGCAGCAATATAGTTGGCCTGTACTTCGACGTGGTTCCCCATGCTGCCCCGAGCCGGCAAAATGGTGACATTTGCCAGGCATTCCGGCAGCATCCGGGCCACTTCAGCCATGGTCGATCCGCCGCTGATGGCGACGGTGTCGACGCTGCCAAAAAGATCGTTTAAGAGCAGGGCACCGCGGCGCCCTAATTCTTCCTTCGCCGTCTTATCACTGTCGCTGTCACCGGGAACGATGTAGACATTCTTCAGACCCAGCTTCTGCCGGATTTGACGCTGGATATCGTCGAGGTTATTGAGACGCAGAAAGCATTCCAAGAGATCCGGCATGAGCCGCTTTCCTTCCGGTTCCATGGCAATGCCCAAGGTCGTAAAGCGGACGATGCCGCTGCGGCGCAGAACGTCGACGTGAGACCGGACGACGCGTTCAGAAAGCCCGGAAAGGCCGGCTAAGGTCCGGCGTCCTACCGGTTCGGCATCGGCAATATGCCGTAACAGTAAATATCGTTCCTTAATGGTCCCCATAACATCGGGAGCTATTTTTTGAAAGATACTCAGCGTATCTTGTTCCATCTTACTCTCTCCCTTCGAAATGCGGCAGAACGACGGAGATCATCACTGATCGATCAGGCTTTTGCCTGTCATTTCACTGGGAATATCCATTCCGGCCAAGGTCAGCATCGTCGGAGCGACATCGGCTAAGATGCCGTCGTGGAGATGAACATTTTTGTGTTCTTCACTGACCAAGATGCACGGTACATGATTGGTCGTATGAGCCGTATAAGGGCTGCCCGTTTCGGGATCAGCCATTTTTTCAGCATTGCCGTGGTCCGCAATGATGAGCAGCTGTCCATCGACAGCATGGAGGGCTTCGACGATTTTGCCGACGCAGGTATCCACCGTTTCAACGGCTTTGACAGCCGCTTCAAAAACACCCGTATGGCCGACCATGTCGGCGTTAGCGAAGTTGAGCATGATCATATCGTATTTATCGGCCTTGATCTGTTCGATGACTTTTTCCGTAACGATAGGAGCATTCATTTCCGGCTGCAGGTCATAGGTTGCAACCTTCGGGGACGGTACCAAGATACGGTCTTCGCCCTTGTTCGGTTCTTCTTCGCCGCCGTTAAAGAAATACGTGACGTGAGCGTATTTTTCCGTTTCTGCAATGCGAAGCTGGGTCTTGCCGGCTTTGGCCAGGACTTCACCCAAGGTATGGGGAATCCGTTCTTTGTCGTAGACGACATGGGCCGGAAGATCATCTTCGTAGCGGGTCATGGTCGCAAAGTAGACGTCCAATTTTTTCGGACGCGGGAATTCAGCAAAGTCAGGAACGACGAAAGCCGTCGTCAGCTGACGAGCCCGGTCAGGGCGGAAATTGAAGAAGACGACGCTGTCCCCATCTTCAACGGGATGTTTACGGATGACCGTCGGGACGACGAATTCATCGGAAACGTCGGCTTCATAAGAATGTTTCAAGCACGTGGCTGCATCTGGTTCCTGCGGTCCTTCTGCCAAGGCTACGGCATTGTAAGCTTTTTCAACGCGTTCCCAGCGTTTATCGCGGTCCATGGCGTAATAACGACCGCTGATGGTGGCGATTTCGCCGACGCCGAGTTCGGCGCATTTATCTTCCAGTTCCTTCAAGAATTCACCGGCACTGCGGGGCAGTACGTCGCGGCCGTCGAGGAAGGCATGGACATAGACTTTTTTCAAGCCGAAGCGTTTGGCCATTTCAAGGAGGCCGAAGAGGTGCTGTTCACTGCTGTGAACGCCGCCGGGAGAGACGAGGCCCAATAAATGGAGGGCTGAATCGTTTTTCTTGGCGTTTTCCATGGCACCGACCAAGGCCGGTTTTTCAAAGAAGGGACCTTCTTTGATGTCTTTCGTGATTTTGGTTAAAGCTTGGTATACGATGCGGCCGGCACCGATATTGAGGTGGCCGACTTCGGAGTTGCCGATCTGGCCGTCCGGCAAGCCGACATCTTCACCAGAAGCACCGAGGAAGGAATGGGGATATTCTTCCCAAAGTTTCGGCAAAACCTTGAGGTTCGCCTGGGCTACGGCATTATCTTTTTGGATATCGCTGCAGCCAAAACCATCCATGATGATTAACATTACTGGTTTTTTATTTGCCATTGTAGTGTTTTACTCCTTTTTGTAGTAAAGAAAAACAAAAAGGGCTGTCGCCGCAGCGACAGCCCCTTTCAGCGCTTTTCGATGTTTCAATCTGATTTGTAACGGGAGGCTGTTTACCCGTTGGGAAATGCGTCGCTACAAATTAGTGTTTGCTGTTGTAATCGTTCATTACGGCAATGAGGTTGAGGACCTTGTTGGAGTAACCGATTTCATTGTCGTACCAGGAAACAACTTTAACGAAAGTATCCGTAAGGGCGATACCTGCTTTAGCATCGAAGATAGAGGTAAGCGGGCAACCGAGGAAGTCGGAAGAAACGACGTCTTCTTCAGTGTAGCCGAGGATGCCTTTCAATTCGCCTTCGGAAGCTTTTTTCATAGCTGCGCAGATTTCATCGTACGTAGCCGGTTTTGCGAGGTTAACCGTGAGGTCGACGACAGAAACGTCGAGGGTCGGAACACGCATGGACATACCGGTCAATTTGCCATTCAATTCAGGAATGACTTTGCCTACAGCTTTAGCAGCACCCGTGCTGGACGGAATGATGTTGCCGGCAGCTGCACGGCCACCGCGCCAGTCTTTCATGGAAGGACCGTCAACGGTTTTCTGAGTAGCCGTCGTGGAGTGAACGGTCGTCATGAGGCCGTCTTTGATGCCGAAAGCATCGTTGAGGACTTTAGCGATCGGAGCCAGGCAGTTCGTCGTGCAAGATGCGTTGGAGACGATGGTCTGGCCTTTGTATGTGTCGGTGTTAACGCCGCAAACGAACATGTCTGCCTGACGGCCGTCTTCACCCTGTTTGGAAGGAGCGGAGAGAACAACATATTTAGCACCTGCTGCCAAGTGTTTTTCAGCGAGGTCCATCGTGAGGAAACGACCAGTCGATTCAACGACATATTCAGCGCCGACTTCGTCCCATTTGAGGTTAGCCGGATCCATTTCAGCCGTTACGCGGATTTTTTTGCCGTTGACGATGAGCTGGCTATTTTTGGCGTCAACTTCAATCGTGCCATCGAAGCGACCATGCATGGTGTCGTATTTGAGCATGTATGCCAGGTATTCAACCGGGCCGAGGTCGTTGATGCCTACGATTTCAATATCATCGCGAGTCTGAGCTGCGCGGAAAACAAAACGACCAATACGACCGAAACCATTAATACCAACTTTAATCATTGTCGATACACTCCTTTTAAAAACGAAAATAACTTTTGTATATAATTCTAAGAACTTAAAGGCCTTGCTACTTACAATGTAAGTATGCCACATCGGGCCGAATTTTGCAATACCATGGACGCTTTACGTCCCAATTTATTGCATTCCCAAAGATGCAGCAGCGATGCCGACGTATTCCTTGATGGCCAGACAGGAATTGAGGAGATAGGCCGATTGCGGCACGACAGTATAGGGCGACCAAATCGGATTCATATTGCTGCGGTAGTCAGACGGATAGGGAATGAAGTCCATTCCTTCACGGCGGAAGAACCGAGCTGCCCGCGGCATATGGAAGGCGCTGGTCACGACGATGGGCTTCTTCCAGCCCTGCTGACGGCAAATTTCTTTAGAAAAAGCAGCGTTTTCCGCCGTATTTCGACTTTTATCGTCCATAAAAATTCGTGGTTCGGGAACGCCAAGGGACAGGAGCATCCGCTTTTCAATCTGCGATTCATTGGCCTCACCTTCGAGGACGGTTCCACCGGATAACAGGATGGGCAGATTCTTTGCTTTTTCCAAGCGAAGGGCTGTCAAGAATCGATTGGCCGCCGCACTTCCGACTTGACCGGTGCCGTCGACATCAGGGACACCGGCACGGGAGCCGCCGCCAAGTACGATGATGACGTCGCCGTCGAGAGCTTCCAGGGACGGTTGTTCATAGGCCATTTCCAAAGGTTGGATGAGGATGTCTGAAACGGGCTCCGTCGACAACAGGTAGAAGACGGCCGTAATGATCAGCATGGCCCACCGGCCGCTCGCCTTCTTTCGAAAAAGCCAGGCCGTCAAAATCATAAAGGCCAATACGATACTGCCTATGGGCAAAATCCAAGCGTAAATCCATTTAATAAGATACAACATGTACGTGACACCTTCTTACGACTCTGCTGCGAGTCTGTTCGATGAGAGGCACTATCAGAAAAAGGGAGATGCCCCATCGTCGCTACTATTATATCATAAGACCCGTTGAAGACCAGTTGGCAATTTGTAAAATATATGTTATACTTAATTTGAATCTCTATGGGGGTTCTCCATCCATGGGGATGTAAAGGTTTCGACGTGGATGGTTGTATCATGAATAGCGAGCCGGGGTTTCATCTGCCCGTAAATCGGTGAACCTTTTAAATTAAACGCAAAAGAAAACAATTTTGCTTTAGCTGCCTAAGGGCGGCTAACGTCTCTTGCTGCTAATCCTGCGGGCAGTTTGCAGACGTCACTTAGCGGGATACCACATGGTTTTGCCTGGCAGCCGTGTCGGGAAACTCACAGGCTGGAATCGTCTAGTTTGTCCTTGTACGAAAACGGTTCAAGATACTAACAAGGTCTGCGCTCGGAGAAGTTCATGGGGCAGCATTTACGGACAGGAGTTCGACTCTCCTCATCTCCACCAAATTCAAAGGACTATCGTCACTCGGTAGTCCTTTTTTATTGAAAAAAATGCCTATACCCTTATTTTTTTCGTTTTCATCCTTGACAAACCTTTTACGCAGGTCTATGATAAGGTGCATAACTTAAACACGATATATTGACATTCGATGACGAGAAAGAGTACAGCTTTGCAAAAGCACACAGCGAGCCGGGTATGGTGAAAGCCGGCAGCCGGAGGAAGCATGGAAAATCATCTCTGAGGATTGCAGTTGAAATGAGTAAACTGCACCGTCTGATCCACGTTACAGGAAATGCGTATGATAGTACGTTACAAAGCGCCTTGCGTCTTTTGGCAAGGAATATCGGGTGGTACCGCGGATAAAACTTCCGTCCCTTTAGTGGGGCGGGAGTTTTTTTATTTCATGTTTATCTTATGACAATCTAACTTATCATTAGGAGGAATGCATCATGGAAAACATCAATTTCGACAGTCTTAAACGGCGGAGAGATCTGCGCATTATTTTACCGGTCTTTCTCGTTTCGATTATTGCCTGCATCGACCGCGTCAACATTTCCTATGCCAAGCTGACCATGACCCAGACATTGAGCTGGCTGTCCCCTGAAGTATACGGTTTTGGCGCCGGCATTTTCTTCGCCGGTTACCTGCTGCTGGAAATCCCCGGTTCCCTCTTTGCCGCTAAATTCTCGGCGTCGAAATGGATTGCCCGCATCATGTTTACTTGGGGTGCCGTCAGCCTTTGTATGGCCTTCGTTACGACGCAGTGGCAATTCTACCTCTGCCGCTTCCTCTTAGGTGCCTCGGAAGCCAGTCTGTATCCAGTCATTTATTCGCTCTTATTCCCCCGCTGGTTCACAGCCGCTGAACGGTCCCGGGCAACGTCTCTCATGCTGACCTCCCTGCTTCTTTCGACCATCGTCGGCGCCCCCATCGCCGGCGTCCTTTTGGAACACTCTTTCTTCGGTCTCTTAGGCTGGCAGGAACTGTTCATCCTTGAATCGATTCCGGCCCTCATCTTTGCCTTCTATTTCTTACTGGCCGTCAAGGACCGTCCGGACCAAGTCCATTGGCTGACAGACGCTGAAAAAGAATACCTGACGACCATGTATGAACAAGAACAGAGAGCCATGCAGCACGTGAAAAAGTATACCGTCCTCCAAGCCTTTACCGATGCTAAAGTCTTAAAACTCTGCTTCATCTACTTCCTTTGGGTCGTCGGTTTCTGGGGCTTCTACTTCTGGATGCCAACAGTCCTGAAAAACCTCTCTGGCTGGTCGACGTCCCTCATCGGCGGTGCCATCGCCATTCCCATGGCAGCGGCCCTCGTCGTCCAGTTGATCATCGGCCATACGGCAACCGTTACCGGCGATAAGGTATGGCACGTCTTCGCAGCTCTCACCGTCGGCGCCGTCGGTCTCGGCCTGTCGCCCTTTGCGCACAACATGGGCGTCGCCCTGTTTCTCATCTGCCTTTCCGCTATCGGCATCCACGCTTCCATGGGCGTCTGGTGGACCATTCCGACGACCTTCCTCTCCGGTCCGGCCGCTGCCGGCTCCATCGCCCTCATCAATTCCTGCGGCAACCTGGGCGGCATGTTCGGCCCCAATATGATGGCTTGGGTCCAGGCTCAAACCGGAAGCTTCGCCATGGGCTACTACTTAATGGCCATCTTCATGTTCAGCGCCGGGCTCTTAGTCCTGACCTTGAAATATAAGGTAAACGGCACGGTAAAAGAAGATGTACACCTCGATACACGAACAAATACGACAGGTTACACCGGCACCCAGCCTAGCGTAACCCATTAAGATACAAAAAAATCCCACGGCCTCTCATAACACTCGAAAGGACGTGGGATTTTTTTGACAGAATTAATGAAATAGTAAAGGAACCGTAGCTTCTAAGCCCTTGCCAGAAATACTCTCAACGCTTCTTGGGCAAATACGGCGTATCCTTCGGCATTGGGATGAACTCCGTCAGCATAGAGATTTTTCCCGGATGTTTCTTCGCCATCCTGCAAAGCCTGATAAAAGTCGATAGCCGCGCACCCCGTATTGGCACTATAATCCAAAAGCCACTGGCGGTAGCGGCGGAGTATCTCATTGTGCCGATTCACATCGCCGGCATCCTGCCAGCCATAGTAGGCACTTTCCGGCTTCGTCAAAGGAGGAATGCCGATATACACCGGTTCCTCCTGGGATTTTAACAGCGAAACCATACTTTCTATATTGCGGCAGACGGAGGAAAAGTCCTTATCGAGGAGGATATCGTTGGACCCTCCCATGATGAAAAAGGCATCGTAGCCGACGAGGTCGATCTGGTGCAGGCGAAAGACCATGCCCGCCGTCGTGTCGCCGCACTGTCCCCGGTTATCGATCTGAATCTTGCCGTCTGCAGCCACCAAGGTCGTCCACCGCTCTCCCGGAAGCGCATCGTACCCATAGGTCAAACTATCGCCTAAACAGAGGATTTTCATGACCGGATCCCCTTTTGAACGGCTGCTACGGCCGTTTCTGCCGAAAGCCACGGCGCATCGAAGCGGCAGCCGGCTTTTTCAAGGTCCATCTGGCAGGTGAACATCTTGGGGATAGCACTGGCATAAATATTGTGGTCGTACATATAGCGCAGCGTCGTTTCGACGTCAGCATCGCTGAGGATGTGGCCGTGGTCGATGAGAACCAGTCGGTTAGCGTAAGGCAGAGCCGCTTCCAGCGTATGTTCGACGACGACAATCGTATGGCCGTAGGTTACATTCAAATCGTGAATCAATTCATAGAACTCGTGGGTCCCTTCCGGGTCCAAGGCCGACGTCGGTTCATCAAAGACCAGGATGTCGGGGTTAGTCGCCAAGACGTCGGCAATGACCAGACGCTGACGCTGGCCGCCGGACAGCTTGGTCAGGGGACGCTGGCGATAAGGCAGCATGTGGACTTTTTCCAGTGCTTCCGTGACGGCCTGATCGATTTTATCCGGAGCAACGCCCTGGTTTTCCAGGCTGAAGGCGATTTCTTCTTCAACGGTCATGGCGACCAACTGGCTGTCGTAATCATCGAGCATGGCTCCAACGCGGGTCGCGAGTTTTGAAATCGTCGTCTGCGTCGTCGCCTGTCCGTTGACATAGACCATGCCCTTCATGACACCGCCGAAATAATGAGGAATGGCGCCGGTCATGGCCATGCACAGCGAGCTCTTGCCGCTGCCGCTTTCGCCGGTAATGACCAGGAAGTCGCCTTCACGGACCGTCAGATTGACATCATCGAGGACCGGCGTCTTCTGTTTATTATAGATATAAGAAAGGTGTTCCATAGAAATGAGGCCTTCTTGAGCGGGCTTCAAGTCATACATGCTGTGATCGGAAGCCACTTCCTGTTCTTCGAGAGAATCGAGGATGCCTCGCGATACGAAGAGGCGCAGGGCCGGAAAATACATAATCGGCGTGACGATGGCATTCAAGGCACCGATGACGACGACTAAGGGCAGCATGGCTGTAAAATAGACGACGTTCGGAAGATCCATGACGAATTTTAAAATAGTGACGAAGGCACCGCCGCTCATGCAGGTAGCGGCAAAGCCGGTCAGGACAGGCAAGCAGGAATGGCCTTTCACTTTGATGAAGGCCAGGTTCTTGACGATAAAGGCACAGGTAAGGGCCCCGACGGGTTCACTGATAAGGTTGCCATAGGGAAAGCCCGATTTCGACGTCAGAACATTTACCAAGGCAGCGACAAGACCGATGCCGAGAGCCTGTTTATAACTGGGCTTGGTCAAACAAATGGCGACGCAGTAGGTAGCAATCGTCCAGTTCGGCGTAACGCCGCCGACGCTTGGCGATACGAGGTGCAAGATCGTACCGATGGCCAGCATCAGCGTCGTAATGGTAATCCAACGGAACTGACCGCCCTGACGGTGATGAAATTCTAATTTAGAAATATCTGCTACTTGTTTCATCGAGTTCCCCTCCTATACCATACCCTGCATCCGCAAGTAAACGATACCGCAGCTCAAGGCCAACATGACAAAAATAACGATGTAATCGCGTCCTTTGGGCTGAACGTTGCTCATAAAACTGTGTTCATGACTGCCAAAGCCGCGCAGTTCCAAGCTGAGAGCCATCGTTTCCGACCGGCCCAGGGACTTCAGCATGAGCGGCTGGACGACACTCATGTAGTTGATGACTTTCTTAAAAACATTGCCCTTCGTCGAAAGGCCCCGGCAGGCCTGGGCTTCCTGAACGGCCTGACTTTCGGCGATGAAGTCCGGCACGAAGCGCAGGGCCGCCGTAAACATGAAGGCGTATTCATAAGGGATCTTAATCTGCTTGACCAAGGCTGCCGTCAAATCCTGGAGGCGCGTCGTCGTCAGCAAGATGATGAAAACGATGGTCATGGCCAGCATGCGAAGGCCCGTGACGTAAGCCGATTCCATCGATCCGCCGCCTAGGAGCTGTACGACCGCCAAGAAGACGGCGAAAATGATCAGGCTGAATACGGCCTTGACATTGCGGGATAAGCTGCCGCACATGCCTAATAGAATGAGTTCAAGGACGACCAAACCGACTAAAGGAAGGGGCGTATGCATGACCAGAGCCCAAAAAGAAAAGGCAAAGGTACCGATTAATTTCGTAACGGGAACAAATTTTTTCATCATCATTTCGTACCTCCTATTCTTTCCAGCATGGCTGCCGTAAACTCTTTCATCGATTTACAATAAGGAAAATCCGGTGCCGCCATAGACAAGGCGACGGCGTCGGGCCGGCTCAGGCCCAAGTCATATAGATCAGGGCGTTTCGTAAACAGTTCTTCCGGCGTCCCGTCAAAGGCCTTGGTATGATTGCCGATGACGATGACCCGTTGACAGTATTCTGCAAAAATATCCATATCATGACTGATGATGAGGATGGTCATGCCCTTTTGATGAAGTTCGCTCAAAAGTTCCATGAGCTGCTCCTTATCTTCGCTGTCCTGACCGCTCGTCGGTTCATCGAGGATGAGATACTGAGTATGCATGGCAATGGCCGAGGCGATGGCAACCCGCTGTTTTTCACCGCGATTGAGGTTGGGCGGATACGATTCGGCAAGCTCCGTCAGCTGCGTCGCCTTCAAGGCTTCCTCAACAGCTTCTTGGATTTCGGACTCACTCATGCCCAGCTGCTTTGGTCCATAGGCCACTTCTTCCCGAACCGTCGGCCGAAACATCTGTCGTTCCGGCCGCTGGAATACATAACCGATAAAATGGCTGCGAACGGAAGCATCGTCACCGTTTATGACCTTGCCGTTATATACGATTTCACCGGAAACGGGCTTTTCAAGACCCATGAGCAGGCGGGTCACCGTCGTTTTCCCGCAGCCGTTGCGGCCGCCGAGGCCGATGAACTCACCTTCACCGATTTGCACATTTACACCTTCCAATACGGGAACACCGCTACCGTAATTGAAACTGACATCCTTCATTTCCAGCATCTTTCTCTCCCCTTCTCTTTGAAGACAATAAAAAAACCTTTCCATCCCTATAAAGGGACGAAAGGTTCAGATTCTTCCGCGGTACCACCCAAATTGACTCAGTAAGTCCAGCTCTACATGTACGGCCTCACGGCGATACACGTTTCTTTGATAGCGGTGGAAATACACCGTCGCACCCTACTGGTCACCGTTCAGGCCGCATCTCCCGAATCCATTCTATCCGCCGGTCTGCGCCGAACTTCCACTGCCATCGGCTCGCTGTAGCTGCCACAATCGGATATACTCGTTTCGTTCATCGACAACATTTATGATTTGCTTTAGATTATATAATGGCAATGGACTCTTGTCAAGATAGAAGAACCTCAAAACAGGTTCCTCGTTTAAAATATAATTTTTTCGCACCGTATCATTTCAAATTGACACTGATTATCGAGTATTTTCATATTGACAAATTGCCCATTCATGGTAAACTATTACACAAGACAATTGAAACGACATTTATCCAGAGCGGCGGAGGGACTGGCCCTATGAAGCCCGGCAACCGATAACACGGTGCTAATTCCTGCGGAAACTATTCCGAGAGATAAAGAACCAAGACCAAGCCTCTTTCTCTTTCGGGAAGAGGCTTTTTTCATGGATAATGGCGAAGCAAAAAGGTCTGACTATTCTATTAACAGGAGGTATAACTCATGAAAAACTTCAAAAAACTTTCCGTTCTCGCCGCTGCGGCCCTGATGGCCGTTGCATTCTTAGCCGCCGGCTGCGGCAGTGATTCCCAGACGACGGCTTCGTCCGACAAGAATGTCACCGTCACCGTCGGCGCAACCCCCGTTCCCCACGCGGAAATCCTCAACGAAATCAAACCGCTCTTGGCCAAAGAAGGGGTCGACCTCAAGGTCGTCGAATTCACGGACTACGTCAAACCGAACCTGGCTTTGAATGATAAGGAACTGGATGCCAACTTCTTCCAGCACACGCCGTACCTCGATAAATTCAACAGCGAACACGGTACCAAATTAAAAGCCATCGCCAAGATCCATGTCGAACCCATGGGCATTTACTCCCGCAAAATTAAAGATCTGAAAGATCTCGCTAACGGTGCAAAAGTCGCCATCCCTAACGACCCGACCAACGGCGGCCGCGCCCTCCTCATCCTTCAGAGCGCCGGTCTCATCACACTTAAAGACGGCGGCAACATCACCTCCACCGTCCAGGATGTCGTAAAGAACGATAAAAACCTCCAGTTCGTCGAACTCGAAGCTGCTCAGATTCCCCGCTCCATCGACGACGTCGACATCGCCCTCATCAACACCAACTTCGCTATGGAAGCCGGCCTCAATCCTTTGAAGGACGCCCTCTTCCTGGAACCGAAGGATTCGCCTTACGCTAACGTCGTCGTCGTCCGTGACGGCGACGAAAACCGTCCGGAAATCCAGAAGCTCGTCAAAGCCCTCCAGTCTCCGGAAGTCAAGAAATTCATCGAAGACAAGTACCAAGGCGCTATCTTACCGAGTTTCTAATAGACAGGCAACAAAATCTTCAATATAATAAAGATATAGAAAAGAGGCTGCCTCTATGGGGCAGCCCTTTATCTTCTTATGATCTGAGGGGGAAATTAATGTATGCATACTCATGAGCTTTTTGCAAAAAAGACGGTCTTTTCATTCGAAGTTTTCCCGCCAAAGCGAGATACGCCCATCGAAACCGTCTACCCGACGCTCGATGAACTGAGCAAGATCCATCCGGACTTCATCAGCGTGACCTGTGGAGCCGGCGGCAACGGCGGCAACCGCACGACGGAAGTCGCAACATATATAAAAAACCTGGGCTGTGAAACAGTAGCCCACATGCCCTGCATCTATCTGACCGAAGAAGATGCACTTAAAACATTGCAGGAGCTGAAGGCTCGAGGCATCGAAAACATCCTGGCCCTTCGCGGCGACGAAACGCCGGGAAGAGAACGAACGCACCGCTTCGAACACGCCAGCGACCTCATCGCCTTTATTAAAGAAAAGGCTCCGGAGTTCAACATCATCGGTGCCTGCTATCCCGAAGGCCATGCTGAGGCCAAGACCGTCGCCGCCGACATCCGCAACTTAAAGACCAAGGTCGATGCCGGGGCCAGCGAACTGATTTCTCAGATGTTTTTTGACAATGCCGTATTTTACCGCTTCCTAGAACGCTGTGAAATCGCCGGCATCAAGGTTCCCATCGAAGCCGGCATCATGCCGGTCACCAATAAGCGCCAAATCGAAAACATGATTGCCATGTGCGGCGCTACCCTGCCCATCAAATTCCAGCGGGCCATTGCCAAATACGGCGATAAACCGGACGCCATGTACGATATCGGCATCACCTATGCCATCGACCAAATCGCCGACCTTCTGGCCAACGGCGTCGACGGTATCCACGTCTACACCATGAATAATCCGGACATCGCCAAACGGATCTCCGATGCCGTCAAAAACCTCTTGTAAGATAATCAATCAAAAACACGATTTCTCCTGCTTAAGGAAGGAATCGTGTTTTTTTCATGTACAAGCTTATTCTTTTAGGACGTAACCATAGGCGTGGATGCGGCCGTCGTCTTCTTTTTCCAAATAGACGCCCTGGATTTCCGAGGCAAACCCGGGCAGTTCGTTCAAACCTTCTTCGAGGGCCTTGAAATACTGAACAGCCGTCTTTGACCAGCGTTCACCCGGGACGACACAGAGGACGCCCGGCGGATACGGAAGGGCCCCTTCAAGGGCGATGCGGCCTTCGATGTTGTCGAGGGATACCAATTCGCCCTGCCCGCGGACGAAGGCATGATGAGCTTCTTGGGGACTCATGACGTATTCCGGGAAGTATTCCCGACGGAACAATTTTTTCTGTAAATCTTTTACATGATGGGATTTATAAAAATCGTGCATTTCCTGGCAAAGGCGTCGTATCGTATAGCCGGCATAGCGTTCAGGATGGGAATTGTAGACGCCGAGGAGGACTTCCTGCATGGGGACGTCGTGGTCGACGAAGCGTTCGAAGCGGACCAATTGGGATACGAGGAGGCGCATCTTGTTCTTATTTTCTGCCGGTGTCAAAAGGAACAAGATCGAGTTCAAGTCGCATTTTTCCGGGATGACGCCATTTCCCCGAAGGTACGTCGCCAGAATATTGGCATGGATTCCGAAATCTTCATATTCTCCCGATTCAGCATCGATCCCGGGTGTCGTAAGTAAGAGCTTGCACGGGTCGACCAGGTACTGCCCCGGTCCATAGCCTTCAAAGGCATGCCACGTGGCTCCGGGCTCAAAGGTAAAGTACGCCAAGTCATGTGTCATCTCATCCGTATCCCCCTCCTGCCAGGGCTTTCCGTGAACGGCAGGTGCGACGAAGGGCCGGATATAATGGCAGCGGCGCAGGATATCTTTTCGGGCATCGATGCCCAGTTTCACGCAGTCCAGCCACATCTTTCGGCCGGCGGCACCGGCGTGGATTTTGGCGTTGACGGCAATGGTAGCAAACATGGGATAAAAAGGACTCGTCGAGGCATTGGCCATAAAGGAATTGTTAAAGACCTTATGGTTACAGTACCGAGCCTGGTTGTGGATGTGATTATCCTTTTTATGGATTTGCGAAGCCTGAGAAAAACCGGCCTGCTGTTTATGTACCGACTGGACGACGAGGATGCCCGGATCGTCGTCATGCAAGTCGAGGAGGAGGGGCGAGCAGTCCTTGAGCATGGGAATGAACTGTTCATAGCCGGCCCAAGCCGAATCAAAGAGGATATAATCACAGAGGTGGCCGATGCGGTCGACGACGTACCGGGCGTTGTACAGCGTGCCGTCATAGGTATCGAGTTGGATGACGGCCAAGCGGAAGGGCCGTTTGGATTTTGCCTTTTCGGGGTTCCGTTCGGCTGCCAGCTGGCGCAGATATCCTTCATCAAAGCAGTGGTCATCGATGCCGCCGATGAAGCCATAAGGGTTTCTGGCAGTCTCCAAATAGACCGGCTCGGCACCGGCCTGAATGAGGGCCCCGATGGCAACGGACTTGTGGTTATTGCGATCGTAAAGGACTAAGTCACCCGGTGCCAATAAGGCGTTGGCGACGACCTTATTGGCCGACGACGAGCCGTTTAGGACGAAATAGGTCTTATCAGCGTGGAAGACTTCGGCCGCAAAATCCTGGGCTTCCAGGGCCGGCCCTTCATGGATGAGAAGGTCGCCTAAGGTGACGTCAGCATTACAAATGTCGGACTGGAAAATATGGGGGCCGTAAAAATCGTAGAGGTAGCGGCCGGCAGGATGCTTTTTGAAAAATAAGCCATCTTGGTGGCCCGGGCAGTCAAAGGGCGTATTCTTTTCACTGACATAGTCGACGAGGTCGGCAAAAAACGGCGGCAGCACCGTCTGTTCATAACGGCCGGCCAACCGTTCGGCAGCGGCAATGCAGCGGCTCTTATTGACCATTTCTTCCGTAAAGACGACGTCGACCTTATCGATATACGATTCGGGCAGCTTCTCGCCGCCAGGCATGATGACCATGATAGGGATGCCGAAACCGGTCTCCTCAATGGCATCGATATAATCAAAATCCTGGTCCGACAGGACGGCTACGGCAACATCGGTGAAGTCCGTCTCTTCGATGGGCACGATGTCCCGGTCGCTGTCGACAAAATAATATTGTACGTCAAAACTGTAAGCTATCTTTAAATGTTTCATATATGGCCTTCCTTATTGACTTCAAAAACTACCCAATTACCGGTATAGCCATATTGTACGAAATTCACCGATCAATAGCAAGACGACGGCCCTATACAACAACGAGCCTTCCCAATATTCAGCAAAAAAGCAGCCCCGTCAGAGACTGCTTTACAAAAACGATGGATGTAATTATTTATCGATGACCTTCTTTACGATGGCAACGGCTTCTTTCAAGTCATCCCAAGGGATGTTGAGGGGCGGCAGGAGACGGACCAGCCCATTGGCCGTGAGGACCAGGACGCCTTTTTCGACGCAGCCTTCGACGACGTCGCTCAGGGCTTTATCCTTAAGGGCAATGCCGATCATGAGGCCCATGCCGGAGACGTGGTCGACGTGTTGGCACGGTTCCAGTTCTTCTTTGATATACTGACCTTTTTTCTGTACTTCTTCCATCAATTCCGGCGTCAGGCGGTCGATGATGGAAATGGCGCCGGCTGTGCAGATCGGGTTGCCGCCAAAGGTCGATCCATGGGTATGGTCGGTCAAGGTTTTCTCTGTCGAAGCGGCAAAGAGGGTGACGCCCAAGGGCAGGCCGCCGCCGATGGCCTTGGCCGTCGAGACGATATCCGGTTCAATGCCGTAGCCCATATAGGCATAGAGATAGCCCGTACGGCCGTTGCCGGTCTGGACTTCATCGACGACGATCAAGATGTCATGAGCCTTGGCATAGGCTGCGACCTCTTTGACAAAGTCCTTATCGAGAGGATGGACGCCGCCTTCGCCTTGAACCATTTCCATCATGATGGCGCAGACCTGATTCGTTTCGCACAAGTGTTTAACGTCGTCAAAATTGTCGGCTTCGGCATAGACGAAACCGTCGACGAAGGGACCGAAATCCTGATGAAGTGATTCCTGGCCGCAGGCCGTCAAGGTCGCTAAGGTACGGCCGTGGAAGCTGTTTTTCAAGGTGATGATCGTATGGCGGCCGTCACCGTATTTGTCATGAGAATATTTCCGAGCCGTCTTGATGGCACATTCATTAGCTTCAGCACCGGAGTTTGAGAAGAATACCTTCTTCATGCCCGTCTTTTGGCAGAGTTTTTCCGCCAGGATGGTCTGCGGTTCCGTATAGAAGACGTTTGAAATGTGACTCAATTTATGGAGCTGTGTTTCGACGGCCTGAATCCATTCATCGTCACAGACACCAAAAATATTGACGGCAATGCCGGCACTGAGGTCGATGTACTTTTTTCCGTCTACATCATATAAAGTGGCTCCTTTGCCATGATCGAGGACGGCACCGATCCGATTGTAGACGTTTACAATATATTCTTTATCAAGAGCTTTATAATCTTCTGCCATTGTTTTTATCTCCTTTTTACCCGAATCCGGGTTGACAACCGTTTTCCCCAACAGCCTTACTTTCCTAAGGAATAGTGGCCGACGAACATCGTCCCCAGACCTTCTTCGGTCAGCATTTCAATGAGGATGGCGTGCGGCACGGTGCCGTTGATGATGAACACTCGCTTGACGCCGGCTTTGATAGCGTCGGTGCAGCACTGAACTTTGGGAATCATACCGCCGGCGATGATGCCGTCCTGTTCTAACTGCCGCGACTGTTCGAGGGTGATTTCCGTCAACAGTGAATCGGGATCAGACGGGTCTTTGAGGACGCCGTCAATATTGGTCATGGACAGCATACATTCGGCATTGAGGGCCCCGGCAATCTGGGCAGCAGCCGTATCGGCATTGATGTTGTAAGCCTGGCCGTCCGTATCCGTCCCAATCGTCGAGATGACGGGAATGTATCCCTTGTCGAGGTTGTCTTGAATGATGGATACGTCGACGTTGGTAATGCGCCCGACATAGCCCAATTCATCGCTCTGTTTGCGGACCTTGATCATCTGGTCATCGATGCCGCAGAGGCCGATAGCCTTGCCGCCGATAGATCCGATGAGATTGACTAAATCCTTATTGACCTGGCCGGCCAGGACCATTTGGACAACCTTCATGGTCGCTTCGTCGGTCACCCGAAGACCGTTGATGAACTTCGATTCAATGCCGAGTTGATCCAAGGCCGCCTTGATATGCGGGCCGCCGCCGTGGACGAGAACCACTTTGACGCCGATGAGATTCAACAAAACGATATCGCCCATGACCGACCGTTTCAAATCTTCATTGATCATGGCATTGCCGCCGTACTTGACGACGACTGTTTTACCGCTGTACTTTTTAATATATGGCAGGGCATTCATCAAAATCTGTGCCTTTTGAGCATTGGTCACAGCTTTTACATCTTCCGATACGAGATCACTTCTTTTAAACATCTATTGTCTTCCCCCTATTTAACTGCACGCTTTCAAAGCATGTTGAAAGCCTAATTTTACCAGTAACGCTTCGATTCCCCCTGCAAAAGCATCATGGCCTACCGGCTGTGCGCCGGCTCCCCCATTGGCCATGACGATGAAGGTGAAATGTTCCGTATCCATATCGGCCTTGACCTGAATCAAGGCCTTTTCAATCATAGTCCCGTCGACCGACGCGTCGGTCATGATGACGCATAAGCCGGCACTGTCATCCGTCCCGTCGGCAGCGATGCCCTGTAAAGAACCGCAGTCTCCCCCAAGAGACACGGTCTGAGACGACACATCACCACAGTTATCGAGGACGGCTTCTAAGGGCTGAGTATCTGTATCGAGGCCAGCCGTCAAATTGTTCAAGCTGTGAATCAAGAGGGACGGGCGAAAATACTGCCCCTTGACTCCATTGGCGACGAGGGCTACCGAATCCGGAGCTTCACCAACACAGGTACTGACAGCTTGACAGACTTCTTTTGAAATCTCAAGACCGCGCATGCCTTCAGGAAGGGCCGTCCCATTGTGCAGGACCAGGATTTTT
This sequence comes from Megasphaera massiliensis, assembly GCF_036305205.1. Classification (NCBI taxonomy): domain Bacteria; kingdom Bacillati; phylum Bacillota; class Negativicutes; order Veillonellales; family Veillonellaceae; genus Megasphaera; species Megasphaera massiliensis. The sequence continues at coordinate 36,332 of NZ_JAXIXE010000035.1, read as the reverse complement.
CCGGAACGAGCCGTCATCCCCTGCGCTGTATCGGTCACGATGGAGCAGTCTCGTCGGCTTACGATCATAGCGACGTCCAATTTTACACGGCTGCTGCATAATCCGCTGTACGTACCGGCAGCCTGAAATCCTTGCGGTACGCCAAAGTTATCATAAACCTGACTCATACTGACTCCACCTTTCTAATGTTTTAACTGTAATCCTGTGGCCTCGTCGATGCCCATCATGAGGTTCATATTCTGGATGGCTGCACCGGAAGCGCCTTTGCCCAGGTTATCGAATAAAGAAGTGACCATGATGCGCTGGTCGTTGCCGGTTACAACGATTTCCATATCATCGTAGCCGCTCATGTCATTAGCACTGATAAAACCGCCCTTGTCGGCCCCAAAGTCGAGGACGTGGATGAAGGGGCAGCATTCATAATGTTTGGCTAAAATCTCCCAGACATCTTTGGCCGTGACCTTCTTCGTCAACAGCTGGCTGAAGAAAGGAATCATCACTTCCATGCCGCTGTAATAATCGTCGACGATGGGCGTAAAGACCGGTTCCTGTGCCAAGTGGCAGATGGAAACGATTTCCTTCAAATGTTTGTGCTGCTGGCCCAGACCGTATTGGCGCGGTGCGAATAGATCATCACTTTTATCCCCTTCGTATTGGCCAATCATCTTCTTGCCGCCGCCGCTGTAGCCGGTCAGAGAAAAGGCCGTCACCGGATAATCGGCCGGTACCAAACCTGCCGCCGTCAAGGGCTGTAAAATAGAGATGGCGCCACTGGCGTGGCAGCCGGGATTGCCGACGAAATCGCTTGCAGCAATGGCTTTGGCCTGTTCCTTAGAGAGTTCCGGAAAACCGTAGGTCCACCCCGGGGCGACCCGCCGCCCGGTCGACGTATCGATGAGGCGAACCTTACAGCCTTCTGCCAGTTTGACGGCTTCGGCAGCCGCATCATCGGGAAGGCAGAGGAAGGCGATGTCGGCGGCTTTCATGCAGGCACGGATGGCATCGGGGTCTTTTCTTTTTTCGTCAGCGATGGGAATCAATTCGATATCCTGACGCTGGCTCAGGCGTTCATGAATCCGAAGACCTGTCGTCCCTTCATGCCCATCTATAAATACTTTCGTCTTCACAATGCATCACTCCCAGAAAAAACAATCTATACTTCAAAATAGCTTATACCTTCATGTTTTATTGAATTTTAATTCATTATAGTTGAATTAAAATGTTTTGTCAATAAAATATGCATTGTTTTTACATAATTATTATTATAACTTTTCGTCACGGTCCTTCATTCTTGAAAAGATAATGAGGCTTTCGTCCCATTGGCTTCAAGATAGGCCGTAATTCCATAAGGGATAAAGGCCTTATCGGCAGTATGGCCGACAGGCAGTCCCTTGACAGCCGGCACCCGGGCCAGATGAGCATAATAATCCAGCACTTCATCGGTCGTAAAGTCACCGTCATCGTGGGAGGATGCCGTAAAATCACCATATACAATGGCCGACACACGGGACAAGAGACCGCTCTGCCAGAGCTGATTCATCATCCGGTCGATGCGGTATGAGCTTTCGCCCGTATCTTCGAGCACCAAAATACACCCCGTGCCGTCGAGGGCATAGGGTGTACCGACGAGGGATGCAAGAATCGTCAAATTACCGCCTACAATAGGACCTTTGGCCGTTCCCTCAGTGATGGTCGTAAGTTTTCGTCCGGGCGGCAGTGCCAAGACTCCGCGCCATGATTCTCGTTTTAATCCGTCAAAGAATTGATTCGCTGTATAATCATTCGAACCGCCTAAGGTAACCATCAAAGGACCGTTAGCCGTGATAAGGCGGCTCTTTTCCCATAAGGCTATCTGAAGGGCCGTAATATCACTGAATCCGACGACCCATTTCGGATGGGACGCCATATAGTCATAATCGAGCTTATCGAGGATACGAGCCGAGCCGTAGCCGCCATTGAGGCAGACGATGGCCTTTACGTCATCGTCATGGAATAAGTCGTTCATATCCCGAGCCCGCGCTTCATCAGTTCCGGAAAAGAAACCGTAGGAACCGGACGCCGTCGGCATGACCTTGACCCGATAGCCGGCCTGCTCCAGACGGGCAACCGCCCTTGAAATATCCTGCCCCTCTCCATGCGTGGCCGGCGCAGCCACGCCGATATAGTCACCGGCTTTCAGCGGTGCCGGGATGTGAACGGCCTTTTCCGTTACTACTCCCCCTTGTAGTAGCGCTCCATTCCCTGAGCATAGCCGTAGTCATCGTTTAAATACTGGCCCGTCTTCTGGCGGTAGCAGAGGTTGACCGTCACGAAGTCGGCAATGTCCTTATGCTTCAGCTGTTTCTTCCGCATGGGAATTTCCAGCCAGGTATTGGTGGAGTCATTGTAGATCCAGGCCTGTCCGCGGAAAATTTTATAGGTCAAGGGATAGGTTCCTTCGATGCGTCCCGAATCTTCCGGCGAACGGAAGAGGTTGACCTTGAAAATCCAGCCTTGTCCATTATCTTTGATCGTTTCAAGGGAGCTGAGGTCGACGTACATTTCATAGCCCATGCCGAAGTTGATGGGCCGGTAATTGCTGTTGGCCGCTAAGGGGCTGTTAAAAAAGGCTTGAGAGCCAAAAGCACTGCCGAAGGTCAAGGCGGCACCCAAGGCCGCTGTCAATAAGCTGTGTTTTACGTTCATGATTATCATCCTTTCTGTCATTATGTTTATTATAGCATAATTCATGCGGATAAAACCGTCTCCGGCAGCGCCTTATCCATATCAAAACTGCCGGCAAAAAAAGAAGTCTCCCATATTCATGAGAGACTTCTGTATCATCAGACGGTGTCTGTGAAAAGTTTATTCCATATCGTAATCCTGAAGGGCTGCGACGTGATGATAGCCGTCGTTCTTACCTTTATTGGCAAAGACGCGCAGGACTTCGCGAGCCGTGTCCAGAGAGGTCAGGCAGGGAACGGCTAATTCAACAGCCATGCGGCGGAGGTTGAAGCCGTCGCGTTCCGGATGTTTGCCATAGGTCAGGGTATTGAGGACCAAATCAATTTTGCCGTTGCGGATCATGGTCGCGATATTCTGACCGCCTTCATGGATCTTGCGAACGATATCGACGGGCATGCCGTGATCGTTGAAGTAGGATCCGGTACCTTCGGTGGCAATGATGTGATAGCCGAGTTCCTTAAAGCCTTCTGCCAGATGCAGGGCTTCAGCCTTATCGCGGTCGGCGACGGTAACCAAAATCGTGCCGCCGGCAGGAATCTTCATCTTGGCGCCGTTGACGGCCTTATACAAGGCTTCCGAGTAAGAATGACCGATACCCATGACTTCGCCTGTCGATTTCATTTCAGGTCCGAGGGCGATTTCAGCCAGGCCGATCTTGCTGAAGGAGAATACCGGAGCCTTGGCAGCAACGTGTTTCTTCGCCGGCATGAGGCCACTGTGGATGCCCATATCCTTCAAGGTTTCACCAAGGGCGATGCGGGTTGCGATTTCAACGATTGGGAAGTGCGTTACCTTGCTGAGGAAGGGGACGGTACGGCTCGAACGGGGATTGACTTCGATGATGTACAATTTGCCCCGCGATACGACGAACTGAATGTTGACCGAGCCTTTAACCTGGAGTTCCAGAGAAATGCGGGTCGTATAGTCGACGATCTGGGCGATCATATCGTCGTCGAGGTGCTGCGGCGGGTAGACGGCAATGGAGTCACCGGAGTGGACGCCGGCTCGTTCTACCTGTTCCATGATGCCCGGAATGTAGACGTCAGTTCCGTCGGCGACGGCGTCGACTTCGACTTCACGGCCTACCATGTATTCGTCGATGAGGATCGGATGGTCCGGCGAAGCGATGACGGCTTCGCGGAGATAGCGTTCTAATTCCTTTTCATTATAGACGATTTCCATAGCCCGGCCGCCGAGGACGTAAGACGGGCGGACGATGAGGGGGAATTCCAATTCCGAAGCGACCTTCATGGCTTCTTTATCGCTGGTCGCAATGCGGCCGTCCGGACGAGGAATATTGAGTTTAGCCAGGACTTCATCAAAGCGTTCCCGGTCTTCTGCCCGGTCCATGCCGTCGACAGAGGTGCCGAGGACGGTGACGCCGCGCTTAGCCAAGGGCGCTGCCAAGTTGATGGCCGTCTGGCCGCCGAACTGGCAGATGACGCCGACGGGCTTTTCTTTTTCGACGACAGCCATGACGTCTTCGACCATGAGGGGTTCAAAGTACAGGCTGTCCGACGTATCGAAGTCGGTGCTGACCGTTTCCGGGTTATTGTTGATGATAATGCTGTTCATGCCGGCCTTGCGCAGAGCCCAGGCAGAATGGACGGAGCAGTAGTCAAATTCAATGCCCTGGCCGATGCGGATCGGGCCGGAGCCGAGGACGATGACGCTCTTCTTGCCGAGGGGCTTGACTTCATCTTCCGTCGCATAGCAGGAATAGTAGTACGGCGTAGCCGCTTCAAATTCAGCGGCGCAGGTGTCGACCATCTTAAACGTCGGTGTAATGCCGTGGTCGACGCGGAACTGACGGACTTCTTCTTCCGTCTTCTTCGTAAATCCGGCGATGACGGCATCGGGCATGCTGTAGCGTTTGGCCAAACGAACGTTGTCGATGGTCAAGTTATTGCGCTGGAGGTCGAATTCCACATCGATGATGTTTTTAATCTTGTGGAGGAACCACAGGTCGTAACCGGTGATGTAGTGGATCTTTTCTTCACTGATACCGAGGCGCAGGGCCTGAGCGACGACAAAGAGCCGTTCATCATCCTGCTTCTGCAGGAGTTCGACGATATCGATGAGGGACTTGCTTTCCAGCTTCTTCATGGAAATGTAGTTGACCCCGATTTCCAAGGAGCGGACGGCTTTGAGCAGGGCCCCTTCAAAGCAGCGGTCAAGGGACATGACTTCACCGGTTGCCTTCATCTGGGTGCCTAAGGATTTATCGGCCAAGGCGAATTTTTCAAAGGGCCAGCGCGGGAACTTGACGACGCAGTAGTCGAGAGTCGGTTCGAAGCAGGCCGTCGTCTTACCCGTAACGGCGTTAGTAATCTGATCCAGGGTTAGACCCGTTGCGACTTTAGCGGCAACTTTGGCGATGGGATAGCCCGTCGCTTTCGAAGCCAGGGCCGACGAACGGCTGACACGGGGATTGACTTCGATGACGTAGTACTGATTGCTGTTCGGGTCGAGGGCATACTGGACGTTGCAGCCGCCTTCGATTTTCAAGCGGCGGATGATATCAAGGGATGCCGTGCGCAGCATCTGATACTGCAAATCGTTCAAGGTCTGGCTCGGAGCGACGACGATAGAGTCGCCCGTATGGATGCCGACGGGGTCGACATTTTCCATGTTGCAGACGATGATGCAGTTATCGGCCTTATCGCGCATGACTTCGTATTCGATTTCTTTCCAACCGGCAACGGAGCGTTCGACGAGGATCTGATTGATCGGGCTGAGTTTGATGCCGCGGGTGGCAATCATGAACAGTTCGTCTTCGTCGTGGGCGATGCCGCCGCCGGTACCGCCGAGGGTAAAGGCCGGACGGACAATGATCGGATAGCCGATTTTATCGGCAAATTCAATGGCCGACGGAACGTCTTCGAAGATATCACTTTCCGGAACGGGCTGGTTGATATCGTTCATGGCCTTTTTAAATAATTCACGGTCTTCCGCTTCTTCGATAGCGGACAGGCGCGTACCGAGAAGCTGGACGTTATATTTTTCAAGGACGCCGGCATTGGCCAACTGAACGGCCATATTGAGGCCGACCTGACCGCCGAGGGTAGCCAAGAGGCCGTCGGGCCGTTCTTTTTCAATGACTTCCGTAACGTAGTCGAGGGAAATCGGTTCGACATAGACGCGGTCGGCAATGTCTTCGTCAGTCATGATCGTCGCCGGGTTGCTGTTGATGAGGACGACTTCCAACCCTTCTTCTTTCAAGGCACGGCAGGCCTGGGTACCGGCATAGTCAAATTCGGCGGCCTGCCCGATGATAATAGGGCCGGAACCGATAACGAGTACTTTCTTCAATCCTTCTACCATGTTATTTTTCCTCCATCATCTTGACGAATTGGGTAAACAGATACAGATTGTCCGTCGGTCCCGGCGAGGCTTCCGGATGGTACTGGACGCACATGATGTTCTGGGACGGGACTTCAAAACCTTCAAGGGTGTTGTCATGGAGGTTGCGGTGAGTAATGACGACCTTATCTTTCGGAAGAGATTCTTCGTCGATAATATAGCCGTGGTTCTGAGACGTGATATAGACCCGGCCCGTGCGGATATCCTTGACCGGATGGTTGGAACCGCGATGACCGAAAGTCAATTTGCGGCTCTTGCCGCCGAGGGCCAAACCGATGAGCTGCAGACCCAGGCAGATACCGAAAATCGGTTTCTTGCCCATGAGCTGTTTAACCGTATCGATGATATCGGGAATATCCTTCGGGTCGCCGGGGCCGTTGCTGAGGAAGATGCCGTCGGGATTGATGGCCAATACGTCTTCGGCCTTGGTCGTGGCCGGGAAGATAGTCAGGCGGCAGTCGTTGTTGACCAGTTCGCGCAGGATATTGCCCTTGGCGCCGTAATCCATAACGGCTACGTGATAGCGGCCGTCGCCCATATGCTTGATGTCCCGCGTTGAAACTTTTTTTACGAACTGCGTTTCAAGGGGCGTATCAAAGAGTTCTTTAATGGCGCTTTCTTCCATCGTTTCCGGTACGATGACGCCCTTCATGACCCCCTGGCTGCGGATAGCCCGGGTAATGGCACGCGTATCAACGCCGTAGAGGCAGGGGATGTGGTGTGTCATAATAAAGGTAGACAGCTGGCCTTCATTCTGCCAGTTGCTCGGTTCTTCACAAAGTTCACTGACGATGAAGCCGGCAGCATAAGGACGATCGGCCTGTTCGATTTCGTGGAACAAGCCGTAATTGCCGATAATCGGATAGGTCAGCGTAATGATCTGACCGGCATAGGACGGGTCCGTAAAGGTTTCCTGATACCCTGTCATGCCGGTATTGAAGACGACTTCGCCGACAGCCGGTTCATCCATCAGCATATTGCCGTAAAATTTCTGTCCGTTCTCTAATATGAGGACACCTTTCATTATAAAACCTCCCCGTTTTTCATCACAAATTTACCATTGACGATGGCAGCTGCCGCCTTCCCTTTGAAAATCATTTCATCAAAAGGAGTCGACTTTCCCTTGGAATAGAATTTCGAGGAATCGACTGTCCATTCTTTATCGAGATCAAGGATCGTTAAATCGGCATCTTTACCCGGTGCAATGACGCCGGCATCGAGGCCGAGTATTTTGGCCTGGGCCGTCGACATGACATTGACCAGACTCATGAGATCGATGATCCCCGTATGATACAAATGCGTCAGCATGGCGCCGACACTCGTTTCAAGGCCGACAAAGCCGCTGGGCGCCAAATTGAATTCCTGGTCCTTTTCTTCCCATTCATGAGGCGCATGGTCGGTAACGACAGCATCGATAGTGCCGTCTACCAATCCTTCGACGCAGGCATCGCGGTGGATGTCCGAGCGAATGGGAGGATTCATTTTGTAGCGCGTTTCAAAGGTCCGCAGGGCTTCATCGGTAAAGATGAGGTGCTGCGGCGTGACTTCAGCCGTGACCTTAACGCCCCGCTTTTTAGCCTGGCGAACGAGGTCGACGGCGTTCTTGGTACTGATGTGGGCGATGTGGACCGGCGTCCCCGTCGCTTCAGCCAGGAAGATATCGCGGGCAACGGCGATGTCTTCGGCAACGGCCGGACGGCCCTTCATGCCCAGTTCGTTCGATACGACGCCTTCGTGCATATTGCCGCCTTCGATGAGGTTGTCATCTTCGCAGTGGTCGATGATGATCTTATGGAACATGCTGGCATATTCCATGGCTTTACGCATGAAGTCGGAATTTTCTACGTAATGACCGTCATCGGAAAAGGCGACGACTCCTTCTTTGGCCATAGAGCCCATAGCTGAGAGTTCCTGGCCCTGTTGGCCTTTGGAAATAGCGCCGATGATTTCTACCTTAACCTTAGCTTCATGTTCAATCTTATACTTCAAGCCGTCGACGACAATAGCCGAGTCGATGACAGGTTTCGTGTTAGGCATAGTGGCAACGCGGGTAATGCCGCCGGCAGCCGCTGCCTTAGTCCCTGTTTCGATCGTTTCCTTGCCCGACTGGCCCGGTTGACGGAGATGGACGTGCATATCGATGAAGCCCGGTGCTACGACGAGGCCCGAAGCATCGAAAACTTCTTCAGCGCTGTCCGCGGCTAAATTAGCTCCAACTTCTTTAATTTTTCCATTTTCAATGAGGATATCACAAATTTCGTCCTGCTGCATGGCCGGATTGATCACTCTGCCGCCTTTAACGAGTAATGTCAACGTCATCGCCTCCCATAATTGTCAGATATAATACGGCCATACGGACGGATACGCCGTTCATGACCTGTTCCTGAATCGAAGAATGTTCGCTGTAGCAAACGTCGGAATCAATTTCGATGCCCCGGTTCATCGGGCCCGGATGAAGGACGAGAACGTCGTCTTTCGCCCATTTGAGGCGGTCTTTCTTGATACCAAACAGCGAGTTATATTCACCGGCGCTGGGGAAGAATCCGATACCCTGGCGTTCCTTCTGGATACGCAGGACGTTGATGACGTCCGCATCCTTGAGGGCTTCCTTCAAGTCGTAATGAACGGTGACGCCCATGGCTTCCAATTCCGGCTGGAGCAGCGTCCGCGGACCGACGAGGTGTACGTCTGCCCCCATCGTCTTGAGGCCGTAAATGTTGGACCGTGCTACACGGCCGTGGTCGATGTCGCCGACGATGACGACCTTCAACCCTTCGATGCGGCCTTTTACTTCCTGAATGGTGAACATGTCGAGGAGTCCCTGCGTCGGATGTTCGTGAGCACCGTCACCGGCGTTGATGATGATCGGATCGACGCAGCGCTGAGCAAAGCTCGGCGAGCCTTCCTGCTTCTGACGCATGACGATGGCATCGACCCCCATGGCTGTCACCGTTAAGAGGGTGTCGCGGAAGCTTTCCCCTTTTTGAATGGAACTTCCCCGGGGCGTAAAATTGATGACGTCGGCTCCGAGATACTTGGCAGCCATTTCAAAAGAACCGCGGGTACGGGTACTCGGTTCCCAAAACATGTTGACCACCGACTTGCCTTTGAGCAAGGACAATTTCTTATTGTCACTCTTGACGACGGCCTTCATTTTCTTTGCAACCCGCAAGATCAATTCAATTTCTTCCCTCGGCACTCCCTGGAGTCCCAACAGGCTCTTGCCCTGTATATTAACCATCGAATCCTCCTTGAAAAAAAAGACCTCTGCCGCAAGGCAAAGGTCATATTCTAAGCATGGCAAAATATGTCCCTTTGTAGCCTCTCCGGACTATATTAAAGGTACAAGCTAGAAGTATAAGAATCACACAGCCTCACAGGACTGTCGTATATTCTCTATCTATTTTATCGGCCATGGCCTATAAAGTCAAGAATTTTTTCAGGGTCTTCCGTGGAACCGAATGTTTTTTAAACCTGGTCGGCCGGCGTAATCGTTACGTCCTGCGGAGAAATAGACACATTATTATAAAGGGCTTCAAAAAGCTGTGCCGGTACGTACATCGTGCCGTTGACATTGACCGGTCCCGTGCCATACTGGAAGATGCGGTTCAAATTAATCTTCTTAATCGTCCCGATGCGTTCGTACCAGTCTTCTCCGGGCTTGATGATGATATAGGCAATGTTCATTTCGACGCGGACACTCTGGTCAGTCGGATCCCAATTTACCGTATAACCTAACTGTTCGGCAACCTTACGCAGCGGAATCATGACCACATCGCCTTTTTGCAGGACGGCTCCGTCGGCGGGATCCATGACCTTTCCGGCAACGGTAAGCTTACACTGTTGGATTGCCGTCAATCCCGGTGCCGATACATAAGGGCCCATGACCGGACCTTCATTAAAAGCAAAAGCCGGACTCACTGCCAAGGCCGCCATAAACAGGGCCGCCATCATACACTTTTTCATAAGGGATTCCCCCTCCCATCTAAAAATAAGCGATAGATAATGACATATGCTTATATATTTCGACAAAGAAATATATTTTCCTGCTTTCGGACTGATCCAGTCCCATAAATTGCAAAGGAATTTACCATATCCCGAAATGGTCGCTTACAATACGGTCCAGCTGTTCTGCAATCTTCGGAAATTCCTGATTCAAGTCCAGTGTTTTTACAGAAATCTGATTCCCACTCATATGATAGACATTGTCCGGCACAATATCTTCCTCGGTCTTTGCATAAAGCAGCATTCCGGAAACTTGATGTCCCGTTCCGGCAACTGCTGCGTCTTTGTTCTTCACATACGTAAAAATCTGGTACAGATTCCCAGAATGAAGGGTCTCTACATCAAAACGTGACTGCCATATCCGCTCGTAATATTTGGCATCGATAATGAGGGTCTGACCTCCGTACGTCAACGTAATATCTGTCTGCATGATCGGAAGCCGGGCATCAAAGCCGTCGTCGAGCTGCCAAGGTATCTGCGACGCCCGGGCCGAGAACCCTTTTATCCGCTGTCCAAATTCCTGTGCATAATATTCGAGAATGAATTTTTCATACAACCGGCTCATCCGCTGCCCATCCAAAAATCCCATCAGACGGTACTCGCCCGGTTCTGTTGTCAGAAGTGAACCTTCTGTCAGAAGTTGGGAAATGGCAAGCAGCATCTGATATGTGCGGTTGTTGCGCTGAAAGCGAATATCCGAAAAGCGGACCTGTTTTAGATCAATCTCGGCTACATTCGAAAAAAACAGCATTTCCTTCTTGAGTTCTGCCTTGTACTTGTCCTGTACATCCTTCTGTTTCAACAGCAGGATGACCGTCGATTTTAGAATCTGATTGAGCCGATTGTCCTCGGAAAGTTCTCCATAGTCACAGGTAACAACCAGGCGGTGCTGCAAGCGGTTTCTCATCGTCCCGGGCATATTAATTTTCCCACGAACGACGTGCCGATTTTCCACGCGATGGGTATACTCTCGATAAAGGCCTTGCTTGAGCTGCCGTCCGATTCCTTTAGCCAGAATCGCCGCAAAGAGGTTATGGATATTATCAAAAGGCTCTTTCTCGATAGTCTCGTAGGTAGATTGTTTTAGTATGGTGAAGGCGTAGGACAACATATAATAGATGTTTTTTATGAATATGCTTCTATCCTTTGTCATTGAAACACTCCATGGAGGATATTATCCCAGTGCTGTATCTTGCTGTCCTCGTCAAACCAGTATTCCGAAATCATAGGCAGAATGTCATAATCTACAACAGCCTGCATCCAGTTATCGGTACAAGTATCTTTCGTCTTGCCGCAAAAATAGCTGTGTCCGATACAGAATCCTTTTCCGAGGGATTTATCTCGCCGGATCGATTCATTGAGTTCGATGACCTTGGAAATGAGTTCATCAAAGGTTTCGTTATCCATCGCAGCTTTATAGTCGCTGAACCCCTTGGACTCAAAACCCGGTTCGAGTTCAAAGAAGCTGAACCGCCGCCGCAAGGCATAATCAATCATGGCTAGGCTTCGGTCAGCCGTATTCATCATGCCGATGATATAAAGGTTCTCCGGAACGGAAAAAGGCATGCCATTGTAGGCCAAGGTCGCCGTCTTACCACGGTAGTCTTTTTCAATCAGCATCAACAGCTCCCCAAAAATTTGACTCAGATTGCCGCGGTTGATCTCATCAATGATAAAGAAGAATTTTTTATCCCGTTGATTGGCAGCCTTCTGACAGAACCGGTAAAATACACCGGTTTTCAACGTAAAACCGCCCGATTCATTCGGCTTGTACCCCATCATGAAATCTTCATAGGAATAACTCTGATGGAACTGAATGAATTCAATTTGACTTTCGTTCTTTTCCCCCATCAGAGAATACGCCAACCTCTTGGCACAGAATGTCTTTCCGACGCCGGGCGCCCCCTGCAGGATGACATTTTTCTTATTAAGCAGCACTTCTGTCAGACGATCATAGTCCTCCTCGGTCAAATAGACTTCCGACAGAAAATCATCCTTTGTATACCGAGTCGGTGCCACGTCCGGATGCAGCGGGTTCTCATCGCGAATCATATCCATGATGAATTCATACTCATCCTTGGTTAACCTAAAAAAGCTGCCATTCGGATTCCGGAAAAATTCCATCTCCTTTAATTCCGGACTGGCCTTGAGTATCTGGTAGTCGATAGGAGATGACAAGCCTTCGGTCTTTTCAAAAAATATCTTCTTTCCATCATTTTCTGCTTTAACCCGGACAAGGGCAACAATCTGCTTTACCGGATTCGCTTCGTATCCGATGACGAGATCACCGGCCTTGGCATCGATAAAATTCTGGAATATTCTTCGCTTATGGCCGTTTTCGTTATATAGTGTATAGGCCTCCACTTCGCCGACTGAGAGGTCAGAAAAACTCCAGATTTTTGGATTGGCCTTCATCCACCAGTAGGAAGGTTCAGCCATTTCATCATCAGACGCTGCGAAGAGATCGACGCCGCTCAAATCAATGTGATCAAGTGCCTTAGAAAGGGGTTCCCGAAGTTTCCATATAAAACCGCCTCCATCCTTCTTGGATGCGTATTTTCCGACATACAGAACAGGCCACCATTTGGAGTCTCTGGAATTGCGATCCGGCGGCAGGGGACAACCGGTCTTTTCCGCAACTCGCCTTGCCAAGGCAGATGAATTCGTATTATAGAAATTCTTTGATTCTCCATATTTACTAGAAAGCTCGGTGCATGTAGCTTCTCCGCCAGAATCTTTGAGCCGTTTCATAATTTGGAGGCAACTTTCGTTAAAGACCTCCTTATCCTGCAAGAGCATCACCCATTCCTCTTCCGTCAATCCCGGATCATACTCCGAGGCTTTAGGCCACCATCCATCAGGTTCATTCCTATCGTCTTTGGAATAGTCCCGACTGATATAGAAGCCGACATCGAAGGTCAGTGTTTTCAACTCCGGATCCGGATAGCAGTCATCGGTAAGATGATTTCGAAAGAGCTCCACCAGCTCCGTATCTTGCTTCAGTTCCGCACAGATTTCATCATAGAGTTTGTAAAAATGTTGAAGGTTATCCCTATAGGCTCCCTTCTTAAACCGATAATCACCGTTTAAGACATCAGCTACTTTTTTTACCTCGCTGAGCTTATAAATATAGTATGTATCCGGATACCGCAGCCAAAGATAGGTTGTTATGGCGTTTTCATTTTGATAGTGCTGTTTAGCTCCGTTGCCGTATGTATCGAGAAGAACAGAAGACTGCTTCTTAAAGGCAGCAATGCGATCATAGACGTCCTTACGCTCATCAAAGAGGTCCCTATACATGGCGCGGACTTCCTCGGGAGCATTCTTGGCAAATCCGGTAATCATACCTTTGGGAAAGTTATTCCTAGAAGTAAGCAGATTATCGGTCTTGGCCAGGGATTTTTCCAGCATGGCGGCAAAATCAACCGCCGCTGCATCCCAGTTGTCTTGAAAACATTTAACTGCTTCCCATTTGTATTTTTCCCTTTCCCAGCGCTTAGGCAAGAAATCTTTCTTGTATCGAACCAGAACGTCCGCTAACTTAGATTTATCGAACATCAAGCGTACCTCCTCAGACCTTGCAAAGTATTATATATTTTCCAAGTAACATACGGTAATCAAAAGTTCATCTCCACACTCACTTGTAAAAGATGATCTTCCCCGGTTTCGATTCGACAGAACCGAACGCCTCCTTGGCCGCCACGATTGCTGCCGGATTCATAAAATCGCCTTATGCTCTCTATCTTTATTATATTCGTTCGCTAAGGTCCCATATCCTGTCTCCCTTGTAAATATTTATGACAACAGCTCTCTAGCTTCTAACTACACTTTTCTAAAAAATATCCCCTTACGTTATATCTTTAAATCTAACGTAAGGGGATGGCACATTATTATGATATTTCCGGATGGCTCATACCTAATGCAAGGAGAACCCATCAAGACGATGCATCCTCACTCATTTAAAAGCTAAAGAAACCTGTTTCATCAGCCATAGGCACGAGGGGGAACCCCGTAGGAACAGGCTGGACGATCATGAACACTAAGGCTGTCAAGACGGCGACTCCCAAGGTGAGGTACGAGAAACTGCCCTTACCGGAATGTTCATATAGACCGAACAAGCGAATACCGACAGCCGTACCGATGGTGGCAAATAAGGCACCGATTGAAAAATAACGGTACATGGCGTAAGAGGCCACCAGGGCAATCAACATGGCCCCATTGATGACGATGGGGAAGCATTTAGACAGGACCGATTCAGGATTGCGGCGCATAGCCGTAATCCAATCCGTCCCATCGATGCCGCTGAGGCCGGTAAGCAAAGCCGACAGGTAGAGCCATTTGTCCCACCAAGCCGTACCCTTACGCCGATCGCCCATGCGCCACATGATGGCAGCATACAGCAAAATGGCAACGCCGCCGACGATATAGTAATAATTTTCCGGAATGAACTGAACTGCAGCCGCGCCTATCGTCACTAAGATACCGGCAGGAATGACCATCTGGACGATCTGCCACTTCGAAGGCCGTGACTTGGGATTCATTTCCCGGTAAATCTTGGCAAAGATTTCCAGCAGGAACACGAGGATAAAGAAAGCGATACCGACAAAGGGATTCAGTGCTGCCACGCCGACGGTAATTAAGATCGGAATGGCCAGCCGCACGCCGGGGAAAAAGGCAAAGCTTTTGATCCGCATGACGTGAAGCTGCGAATAGACGGTAAAATACGTAAAGACATTAAACATCAACATAGCCGAGATAGCTTCGACCGGTTTGGCTCCCATATACAAAAACAGGAGGAGGACACACATGCTCATATTCATTCCCGTAAACCGGGCAAATATGGTCCCCATCAAACCGGCCACAAAAAACGGGGCGATGGCCGATAACATTTCCATGGATAAAACAACTCCTGACCCAGATTATTTTAAATGATGGCTTCCCCGTTCTGTCATGGGGATACTCTGTTTGCACAGAGGGCATTCTTCCGGCTTGTACGTCGGAACCGTCAAGTGCAGCAGGGCCTGTACCTTGTCTTTCGGCACGCCGAATTCAGCCTTGCCGCCGCTGCGGTCGACGAGGAGGCCGACACCGACGATGACGCCGCCGGCTTTTTTAACGACATCGACGACTTCTTGGACCGATCCGCCGGTGGTTACGATATCTTCGACGATAAGGACCCGTTCACCCGGTTCGATATGGAACCCGCGGCGCAAAGTCATGACGCCTTTTTCACGTTCCGTAAAGATAGCCCGCGTACCCAGGGCTTTGCCGACTTCATGCGCCAAGAGGATACCGCCGGTCATGGGTCCCATAACGGTCTGTACATTCTGATCCTTAAAGCGTTCAGCCAGTTCCTTGCAAAGCTTTTCCGTATATTCCGGATGCTGAAGGACATTGAATTTTTCGACATAGAGCGGGCTGTGCAGTCCCGATGTCAAGAGAAAATGACCTTCCAATACGGCCTTGGTTTCGACTAATAACTGTCTTACTTCTTCTTCTGTCAACATAATAAGTTATACCCCCTGAATTTCTGCTAAAATCTTTGCGGCTGCCTCTTTCGGATCGTCCGCTTTGGTAATCGGCCTGCCGATAACTAAATGGGAAGCTCCGTCGCGCAGTGCCTGAGACGGCGTCGTGAAGCGCTTTTGGTCATTGGCAACGGCAAAAGTCGGCCGAATGCCCGGCGTGACGATGAGGAAGTCCAGCCCGTTCATCGAACGGATTTCCTTGGCTTCATACGGCGACGATACGGTACCATCGATACCGGCTTCTTTGGCAATTTTCGCTAAATTCTTTACCGAATCAGCAATGCAGTCTCGACCGCCGATCTCTTTCCAAGCGTCTTCATCGATGCTGGTCAATACCGTAACGGCCAGCAAACGCGGCCGTTCGATGCCTAATTTTTCCGCTTCATCATGGACGGCTTCGGCTGCCGCTTCCATCATAGCCCGGCCGCCGGTCCCGTGAAGGGTCATGAAATCTGCGCCAAGGCGGGTCAAGGCACGAATACTCTGACCGACAGTATTGGGAATGTCGTGTACTTTCAAATCGAGGAAAACGTGTTTTCCCTGATCCTTTAAGTACCGCACCGCATCGGGTCCGGCACTGTAAAACAGTTCCATGCCGACTTTATAAAAAGAAACACGGTCGCCCAGTGTTTCTACGAGCTTCTTCAGGTCTTCCAGTGAATGGACATCCAAAGCCACAATGATTCTATCATCTGCCATGAGCTCTCCTCCTGTACACTTATATAGGCATATCTAATTAATTGTGTCATGTTTTACCATACCTGTCAAGGCGATGCCCCTCACTTAGCAGCGGCACGGCAGTACCACTCGTAGGTGCGGCGAATCCCTTCGGCAAGATCCGTCGGAGGCACAAAGGAAAGGAGCGATTCCAAAGCCTTATTACTTAAGACCGACCGCAGGATATCGCCGGTACGGGCTTCCTTATAGTCAACAGGAACGGCATGACCCACGGCTTTTTCAAAGCTTTCGATCAGTTCGTTGATGCTGGTTTCAGTTCCGGTCGAGACGTTTATCGTATGATAGCCCGTAAGAGGCAGGGACCGGATAATAGCTTGGGCAATATCACCGGCATAGACAAAATCCCGCGTCTGATTGCCGTCACCATAGACGGTAATCCCTTGATTTTCCGACAAGAGTTTACAGAAAATGCTGACGACACCGCCTTCGCCTTTTTCCCCCTGCCGTTCACCATAGACATTGGCAAAGCGAAACACCGTAGCGTCCAACCCATACAGCTCATGATATACTCTCAAGTAGTGTTCCGTCGTCATCTTGGTAACACCGTAAGGCGACGTCGGCACCAAGCGCTCTCCTTCATCCAGAGGAATATTTAAATTATCCCCATAAACGGCAGCACTCGATGAAAAAAGAATGTGTGGGACCTTGTATTTTCGGCATCCTTCCAAGACCTGAAGGACGCCTTCTAAATTAATCCGGCAATCGACAATCGGCTGCGATACAGAGAACGGAACCATCGTCTGGGCCGCCAAATGGATGACAGCCGCAAAGGAATGATTTCTGAATACGGTATCCAGCCCTTCCTGATCGCAGACATCCCCTTCAATCAGCTCCATCCCGGCCGGTACATGTTCGCGGGACCCGCCGGATAAATTGTCGAAAACGACGACTTTTATATCCGGCCGCCCCTGTAAAGCTTCCAAGATATGCGATCCAATAAACCCGGCACCGCCAGTAATCAAAATTTCCACGTTGATAGGCCCTCCATTACGTATTGATAGGATCCGACATCGAGATGCCGGAAAAATTCAGTCGCCTTGGATGAGGAAGCGTATTTCATTCAATTTCGCCTCACTGTCCGGATTTTGTGAATGAAAACGGAGAAGCTCTGCGAAATACCCCTGCTCCCTGGCCAGTTTCCGGCTCTCATCATAGACGAGGTCAAAATAAAAACAAAGGGTACCGACATAAAAATCCATAAAAGTCTTTTTCACCTGGGTCGGAACGAGTTTTTTCTGCCGGGCTTCTTTCATGACTGCCTCTGAAATAGGCTGGTTTTCAACGTCGCTGTCATCGACACGCCACACATTCTGACCTTTACGCAGGCCATCGGCACAGACTTTAAAGATATCAAGCTTGTCGGCATCGCGGATGAGCTGACAAAACAGTCGCTGCCGCGGAGATAAGTCATCGGCCAGTCGATACACATTATGCTGAGAAATAGCGGCTTCCATGACAGCATCTTGACTGTCATCCTGCCAAAAATCACGGATATGACCATCCTGAAATAGATACCGTGCCCCATATTTCGCATGATCCATAGACTGATAATCGATGAACGTATGGTACTCCCGCAGTTGTTCAAACCGCCCGATATCATGAAGGACACCGATAATCCAAGCTAAATCCACGTCATCCTGCGAAAGGTGTAAGGCCCTTGCCAGTCTTTCACACCAAGCGCTGACCCGCAAAGAATGGGCGAATTTCAGCGAAATTCCCTCATCGACAGCGTCAAAATTTGCCACATAGCTTTTAAATTGTGAAATCACGAAATCACGATTCATTCCGGTCTGCCGCCTTTCAGCCAAAAACTAATCTTCGAGCCGCTGCGGATAAAAGGGCTGAAGTTCCATATCCTGAACGGTTTCTCCATCGGGAGCAAAGGTAATGATGCCCTTCACACAGTCTTCTTTTAGTACCATGGGAACCCAGGTCCGGTCGCCCTTCCACATCTCGTCGTACGGAAAGTCATGAGGTGCAAACCAGCGGGGCTCCATTTCTTCGCTTTCACAGACTGCCCCCTGCCAGTGGCGCAGGATGTAGACGTAGCCGATATGATCCAGTTCAGGTGCAGCACTAAAATGGAAGTCCAGGAAGCCGACCAATTCAAAATCTCCTTCATCGGCCATTAAACCCGTTTCTTCCCGAAGTTCTCTTACAGCGCACTGCAAAAAAGTTTCTCCGCCTTCTATTTTACCGCCGAAACCGTTCCACTTACGGACGCCAAAGCCGCGTTTCTTTCGGCCTAACAAAACTTTCCCGTCCGATCGAACGGGAAAGCAAAGTGTCGTTGGACGCATAGTCCTTACCTCTTTTTATGGAAATATTCGTGCTCTTTCGAAAGCTCCTGCAAAATCGTTTCAATGGTCCAAGAAATGTTATTGGGTGTCAGCATGGCTTTTAAAGGTACGTTTTTCAAACGGCCTCGGCGAATGCTGTCCAAGAGGAGATTGACGACTTTATTGTCGAAACCACAGAGAATGAGGGCTTCTTTCGTAACCGGCGGCAGGTTTTCATCTTCATTCATCTTTTCATGAACTCTCGCTTCTTCCGTGTCCTGTCTCATCGCAGAGATTTCGGCGATTTCTTCATCGGTCAGCCCCAGCACTTTGCCGACGGTTTCTCCCTTTTCTTCATCCGTTACGGCCTTGATTTTCGATTTCGTAAGCAAGGCCAACAGTTTAACTTGTTCCAGTCTTTCCGGGGTGAAATTTACGGCTAACATCATACGATACGGCATAGTATCACTCCTTTTCCAGAAAATGGCGCCCTTTCCGGAACCTCCGGATGAGCATATACAAAAAGGAGCTGTCTCAGGACAGCTCCTTCTCATTCATACGTTTATACTAACTCGATGATTACCATCGGAGCAGCATCGCCCTGACGAACGCCAGTCTTAATGATGCGAGTATAACCGCCCTGACGGTCGGTGTATTTCGGTGCAATTTCGTCAAACAGTTTTTTGACAACATCTTCATCCATCATGTATGCCAAAACCTGACGGCGAGCGTGGAGATCACCGCGTTTTGCGAGGGTAAGCATCTTATCAGCGACTTTGCGAAGTTCTTTTGCCTTTGCTTCCGTCGTTTCAATGCGTTCATGCTGGAATAAAGAGGTGACAATGCTGCGCAGCAATGCTTTACGTGCGGAGCTGTCTCGTCCCAACTTTCTATAAGCCATTGTTCATCCTCCTCGAACTATTCTTCATT
The DNA here is from genome assembly GCF_036305205.1 of Megasphaera massiliensis. NCBI lineage: Bacteria > Bacillati > Bacillota > Negativicutes > Veillonellales > Veillonellaceae > Megasphaera > Megasphaera massiliensis. Next base: position 16,765 of record NZ_JAXIXE010000035.1, on the reverse strand, counting down.
ACTCGATTTTAAGTAGTAGTTGTGCATTTCTAACTTTTCAATAATTTCATCGACAGATTTCTTGCCGAGATTGCGAATCTTCGACAAGTCATCTTCCGTCCGTTCGGTGAGATCGCCAATGGTGTAAATATTTGCACGTTTCAGGCAATTCGAAGCGCGGACAGACAGGTCAAGAATTTCAATCTTGATTTTGCCCTTATCGGGTTCGGTCGATTCTTCCACGGGTTCGCCATCGTCGTCAGTGAAGATAGCTTTTTCATCGTTTACCTTTGCATCGGTAGCGATGTTCTGGAAGTAGTTTAAGTAGCTGATCATAATCGATGCAGCCTTAGCAACGGCATTTTCAGTCGTGATGCTGCCATCTGTCGTTACTTCAAGGGTCAACGAATCATAGTCCATTTCGTTGCCTACCCGGATATTGCCAACGCTGTAGTTCGTGCGCACAATGGGAGAGAAGATGGAATCGATGGGAATAACGCCGATCATATCCGTTTCTTTCTTGTTCTGCGTGGACGGAACATAGCCCTTACCGCGTTCGATATGGCACTGCATGTGGATGTCAGCTTCCGTATCGAGGGTTGCGATATGGAGATCCGGGTTTAAAATTTCAATGTCTGAGTTTACGTTAAGATCGTTTGCAGTGAATTCACATTCACCAGAGATATCGATAGTGATGTCAACTTCATCTACATCATCATCCAGGAATTTAATCCGAACCTGCTTGAGGTTAAGGATGATTTCCGAAACGTCTTCCCGAACACCGGGAATAGTCGAAAATTCATGAAGAACACCATCGATTTTAATCGAAGTGATTGCTACGCCATCCAGTGATGCCAGGAGGACACGCCGCAAACTATTACCCAATGTGATTCCGTAACCCCGATCCAGAGGTTCGCATACGAATTTTCCATAGGTACCGCCGTCGTTGACTTCGACGGTTTTAACTTTAAATTTGTTATCTTCGCTCATCAGGAAAATCCTCCTATTTCAGAATCAAAACACCTTGGTTAATCATCGATTATACGCGTCTCCGTTTAGGCGGACGGCAACCGTTATGCGGAATAGGCGTTACGTCTTTGATGGAGTTTACTTCGAGACCAGCTGCCTGCAATGCGCGGATAGCAGCTTCACGACCCGAGCCCGGACCTTTTACGAAGACTTCTACCTGACGAAGGCCATGTTCCATAGCTGCTTTTGCAGCCTGTTCAGCAGCCATCTGTGCAGCAAACGGAGTGCTCTTACGGGAACCGCGGAAACCGAGGCCGCCGGCACTTGCCCAAGACAGTGCATTGCCTTTTGTATCACTAATCGTAACGATTGTATTGTTGAATGTAGAACGAATATGAGCTGCACCCGATTCTACATGTTTCTTTTCTTTTCTTTTATTGCTTCTGACATTCTTAGCCAAAATCGTTTCCCTCCTTACTTAAAGAATCTTATTTCTTCTTACCTGCTACAGCTTTTCTCGGACCTTTACGCGTACGTGCATTGGTCTTGGTGCGCTGACCGCGAACGGGAAGACCTGCGCGATGACGTTTGCCGCGATACGAATTAACTTCGATCAGGCGTTTGATGTTGAGTGCTGTGTCGCGGCGAAGATCGCCTTCAACTTTATAATCAGAACCGATGACTTCACGAATTTTCTGTACTTCGTCTTCCGTCAAATCGCGAACGCGGGTATCCGGGTTTACGCCAGTCTTCGCCAGAATCTGCTGGGAAGAAGAAAGACCAATACCTAAAATGTAAGTCAAACCAATTTCAACTCGTTTATCACGTGGTAAATCCACACCGGCTATACGTGCCATCTATTCATTCACCTCCTGCTTATTAACCCTGTTTCTGTTTATGTTTCGGATTTTCGCAAATGACCATGACACGGCCTTTACGTTTAATGATTTTGCATTTTTCGCAAATCTTCTTTACTGACGGTTTTACCTTCATTATTAACCTCCTGCGTAATACTCTTACTTAAAGCGGTATGTAATGCGACCGCGATTCAGATCATACGGTGTCAATTCAAGTGTGACCCGGTCGCCCGGAAGGATACGAATGAAATTCATACGCATTTTACCGGAGACATGAGCCAACACGATGTGTTCATTTTCAAGTTTGACTTTGAACATGGCGTTTGGTAAGGCTTCAACGACGACGCCTTCTACTTCAATGACATCTACCTTCGACATAGTAACCTCCCTGGTCAATTCTTCATAGCCCGGTTTAAGACGGACCGTATCCATTCATTGCTGATTCTCACGGGACCAGCGCTTCCTTCAGATACGCTCGTTCCCAATATCCGGAGATGCCGGCAGTTCTTTTTCTTCGGCTTATCCAGGTTGTACTTTCTACCGTCAGCAATCCATACGTAGGGATAAGCCAAACTGCCGACAACAACATACAAGCAGCCTTTATCCTTGCCTGCCAGGCATTCTACGACCGTGCAGACAGGTATCATCGGAGTTCGTTCCATCATTCATCCGGTAAGGTCAGAATTTCAGGGCCGTTTTCCGTAATCGCTACTGTATGTTCGAAGTGGGCTGCCGGTTTGCCGTCTTGTGTGACGACGGTCCAGCCGTTTTTCAACTGGCGGACCTTTTCCGTACCCATATTGATCATCGGTTCCAGAGCCAGGACCATGCCCGGTTCCAACAATTCGCCGTGACCGGGCATACCGTAATTCGGTACTTCCGGATCTTCGTGCATATCCGTGCCAATGCCGTGTCCGACGTAATCTCGGACGACGCTGTACCCAAAGGATTCAGCGTAGGCTTGGACGGCATGACCGATATCGCCAAGGTGATTGCCGGCTACAGCCTGTTCAATGCCCTTATAAAGGCATTCTTCAGTAACCTTCAGTAATTTGAGGGTTGCCGGGTTCACGTGGCCGACAGGAATCGTTACCGTCGAATCGCCATGGTAGCCATTTTTATTTACAACTAAATCAACGCTGATTATATCGCCATCTTTAAGCTTGCGATGGCCAGGAATCCCATGGACGACTTCTTCATTTACGCTGGCGCAAATAGTTGCCGGGAATCCATAATAGCCTTTACAGCTCGGAAAAGCGCCGCAACTGCGGATATAGTCTTCACAGCGCTGGTCGAGCTCACCCGTCGTAATGCCGGGCTTTGCCAGCTTCTTCATGAGAGCTAAGGCATTGGCCGTAATACGGCCAGCGTCGCGAATATATTCAATTTCCCGTTTTGATTTTAAGATGATCATGCTTATTTACTCTTTTCAAGACTAGCGATGATGTCTTTGTATACATCATCCATATTCTGTTCTCCATCAATTTCAATATAGAGATTGGAATTTTTATAGTAGTCAATGAGCGGTTTCGTCTGTGCAGCGTATACACTCAGACGCTTTTTGACGGTTTCAACTTTATCGTCGTCGCGCTGGTATAATTCACCGCCGCATTTATCGCAAACGTTCTTTACCTTGGACGGTTTGAATGTGACATGGTATGTCGTACCGCAAGAGCGGCAGATCTGACGGCCCGTCGTCCGCTTGATGAGTTCTTCATCGGGAACGGCGATGTTGATGACGCCATCGAGTTTGATGCCGAGATCCCGAAGGATGGCATCGAGGGATACAGCCTGGCTGGTCGTACGCGGGAAGCCGTCGAGGATAAAGCCTTTTTTGCAGTCGTCTTTAGAAAGACGTTCCTTGACAATTCCTACGGTAACAGCATCGGGTACGAGCTGGCCGTTGTCCATATACTTTTTGGCTTCAAGACCGAGCGGAGTCTGTTCTTTTACAGCTGCCCGGAACATATCGCCTGTCGAAATCTGGGGAATACCATATTTATCAATCAATCGTTCAGCCTGGGTACCTTTACCGGCGCCCGGAGGGCCCATTAAAAGAATATACACTCAAACTACCCCCTTATTATTTCATAAATCCTTGATATTGTCTATTCAAAACTAAGGATTCTGCCTGCTTCATCGTATCGATGGCAACACCGACGACGATGAGGATGGCTGTACCGCCGAAGTAAACCCCTTCAATGCCAGTAATCCAACCGATAAAGTTCGGCAGGATGGCGATGAATGCTAAGAAGAAGGCACCGGCGAGGGTAATTCTCGTCATGATGCGATCGATATACAGGGCAGTCGGCTGACCCGGACGGATGCCCGGAATGAAGCCGCCATACTTCTGCATATTTTCCGTAAGCTGAGGGATGTTCAGCGAAATAGCCGTGTAGAAATATGTGAAGAACATAATCAGAACGGCGTACATGACCGTATTGGTAACGGTGCCCCATGCAAAGTAGCTGGCAATCCATTGGACTGTGTCATTCTGTACGAACTGTGCGATCGTAATCGGGAACATCAGTACAGACGATGCAAAGATGATGGGGATAACGCCGGCCTGGTTGACTTTCAGCGGAATGTGTGTCGAGTGGCCGCCATACATCTTACGACCGACAATGCGTTTTGCATATTGTACCGCAACGCGCCGCTGTCCCTGCGTAACTTCGATGACCACAATGATCATGAACAAAGCGATAACGACAAAAAGTAAGGCCTGGAAGATATTAATCGAACCGGCCTGAATATACTGATAAATCGTCATGACGCCTTGGGGGAAACGCGCTACGATACCGGCGAAGATGATCAGCGAAATGCCGTTGCCGATGCCGCCGGCTGTGATCTGGTCACCGAGCCACATGAGGAAACAAGTCCCTGCCGTAAGAATCAGTGATACCATGACGACCATAGCCCAGCTGTCGACGATGAGCGCACCGTTGACTTTCAGTGCATAGCTCATGGCAAAGGCCTGAATCAATGCCAGGACAACCGTACCGTACCGCGTGACCTTTTGGATCTTATCGCGGCCTTCTTGATTATCCTTGGCCCATTGTTCAAACGTTGGAACGACGGCGGTCAGCAGCTGCATGATAATCGACGCGTTGATGTACGGCGTGATGCTCATGGCCAGGATGGAGAACTTACTCAGTGCCCCACCGGCAAACAAGTCGAGTAATCCGAACAAGTTGCCGCTGCTGAAGAGGTTTTCAATGACCGACGAGTCGACACCCGGTACGGGGATGTGTACACCCAGTCTGAAAACGACGAACATAATAAGAGTGAAGACCGCCCGTTTCCGGAATTCCGGAACGTTAAGTACGTTTTGGATGTTCTCTAACATCGCAAATCACCCCTACTGTTCTGCTACCGGTTCTTCTCCCGGTACTACAACCTTACCACCTGCAGCTTCAATCTTTTCTTTAGCAGATTTCGTGAAACCATTGGCTACGACGGTCAGTTTCTTTTCGAGTTCGCCATTGCCGAGGATGCGGATGCCGTCGCGGACATTCTTAACGATGCCAGCTTCGACTAAAGCAACGGGATCGACAGTCGTGCCGTCTTCAAAGCGGTTGAGTACAGAAACATTAACTTCTGCATATTCTTTACCCCAAATGTTGGTGAAACCACGTTTCGGGAGCAAACGATACAGCGGCATCTGGCCACCTTCGAAGCCCGGGCGCTTACCGCCACCGCTACGAGAAAGCTGACCTTTCATACCTTTACCGGCCGTTTTGCCGTTACCGGAACCGATACCACGGCCGACGCGGTTACGTTTTTTCTTGGAACCAGGAACAATACTCATTTCATGAAGTTTCAATTCAGCGCACCTCCTTCTATATTAAATTTCTTCTACTTTTACCAAGTGTTCTACTTTATGAAGCATCCCTTTGATCTGGGGGGTTACTTCTTTTACTACGCTGGAGTTCGTCTTGTGGAGACCGAGGGCAACGATGGTTGCGCGCTGATCGCCAGGACGGCCAGCCAAACTCTTTACGAGTGTAACTTTAACCTGAGCCATCTTGTTATATCCTCCTTATTAACCGTAAATTTCTTCTACAGTTTTGCCACGGAGTTCAGCAACTTTATTGACATCCTTCAAGCTGCTCAAACCTTCGAGCGTAGCCTGAACCATGTTGTTCGGGTTGGAAGAACCGATCGATTTGGTGAGGATGTTGCGGACGCCAGCCAGTTCCAATACGGCACGAACCGGGCCGCCGGCAATGACGCCAGTACCTTCAGCAGCCGGTTTCAGGAATACCTGGCCTGCGCCGAAAATACCCGTAACTTTATGGGGAATGGAACCGTTTTTCAACGGAACGGAAATCATATGTTTCTTAGCGTCTTCGACGCCTTTACGGATTGCTTCAGGAACTTCACCGGCTTTACCTAAACCTGCGCCAACACGGCCATTGCCGTCACCGACAACAACGAGGGCACTGAAGGAAAAACGACGGCCGCCTTTAACTACCTTAGCAACACGGTTGATGAATACTACATTTTCCTGTAATTCGAGACCTGCATGGTCAACTTTTGCCATGTGTTATTTCCTCCTTGATTAGAATTTCAAGCCAGCTTCACGAGCTGCTTCAGCGAGAGCTGCAACACGGCCGTGATAGATGTAACCGCCACGGTCGAAAACGACAGTCGTAATACCTTTTTCAACAGCTCGTTTAGCAACCAAAGCACCTACCAATTTTGCGCCTTCAGCGTTGCCGCCGGTGACGTTCTGATCTTTCAGTTCTTTGTCCAAAGAGCTTGCTGCAACCAAGGTTACGCCGTTTACGTCGTCGATGACCTGGGCATAAATATTGTTAAGGCTGCGGAAAACGTTGAGACGCGGACGTTCTGCCGTGCCGTTGATGTTCTTGCGTAAACGCCAATGCCGTTTCAAACGGATTGTGTTTTTACTCTTATTCAAGGAATTCACTCCTTTCTAATTAAATCTTATTTCTTAGTACCAGCTTTACCGGCTTTACGACGGACATGTTCGCCAACATAACGGATACCTTTGCCCTTATACGGTTCAGGGAGACGGTAGCCGCGAACTTTAGCAGCGAATTCACCGACAACTTCGTTGTCTGCACCGGAAATGTGGATCTGCGTAGCACTCGGGCATTCGATGGTAACACCGGCCGGGGCGTCGAGTTCGAGGGGATGGGAGAAACCAAGAGTCAAGGCAAGTTTCTTACCTTTCATCTGTGCTCTGTAACCAACACCGACGATTTCCAATTCCTTTTTGAAGCCTTCCGAAACACCTTTAACCATGTTGGCTACGAGTGCGCGGGTGAGGCCGTGCAGTGCACGGTGATTTTTATCGTCAGACGGACGTTCTACAGTGATAACGTTGTCATTAATTGTGACTTTCATATCCTGGTGAAGCGTACGTGTGAGTTCGCCTTTCGGGCCTTTTACGGTAATTACGTGGCCATCGAGGTTTACATTTACGCCTGCCGGAATATCAATAGGCATTCTACCTACTCGGGACATATTGACACCTCCAAAATTTACCAGACGTAAGCGAGAACTTCGCCGCCCAAGCCGAGTTTACGAGCCTGTTTGTCGCTCATAACACCTTGAGACGTAGAAATTACAGCGATCCCCAAACCACCGAGAACGCGCGGGAGTTCTTCTTTGCCAGCGTATACGCGCAGGCCCGGTTTGGAAATTCTCTTGATGCCGGTAATTACTTTTTCTTTATTAGAACCATATTTCAACGTAACTTTCAGCGTTTTGCCTTCGTTTACGGATTCGTAGTTTTTGACGAAACCTTCTTCTTTGAGGATGTCGAGCATTGCTGCTTTAATCTTCGAAGCAGGGATTTCTACTTTTTCGTGATATGCCGAGTTAGCATTACGGATTCTTGTGAGCATATCCGCAATCGGATCGGTCATTGCCATAATCTAAAAACCTCCCTCCATGGAATACGTGTTACCAGCTGGCTTTTTTAACGCCAGGGATCTGACCTTTATAAGCCAGTTCACGGAATGTGATGCGGCAGATGCCAAATTTACGCATATAACCGTGAGGACGGCCGGTTATTTTGCAGCGGTTGTGCAGACGAACCGGAGATGCGTTAGCCGGCAGCTGAGAAAGTGCTTCATAGTCGCCTTTTGCTTTGAGTTCAGCACGAAGCTTAGCGTATTTGGCAACCATTTTTTCACGTTTCTTTTCACGTTCAAGCATCGATTTCTTTGCCATGTATGTTATCCTCCTCTATTACTTTTCAAAAGGCATGCCCATCAGTTTCAACATGTCGCGACCTTCTTCGTCGGTCGCAGCCGTCGTAACGATGGTGATATCCATGCCGCGAGCTTTATCAACCTTATCATATTCGATTTCCGGGAAGATAAGCTGTTCCTTCAGGCCGAGGGTGTAGTTGCCGCGGCCGTCGAAGCCGGTTGCACTGACACCATGGAAGTCACGGACACGGGGAAGCGTCAAGTTCATCAATTTATCGAGGAACTCATACATGCGTTCGCCGCGAAGCGTAACTTTGCAGCCGAGGTTCATGCCTTCACGGATTTTGAAAGCTGCGATAGATTTCTTAGCTTTCGTGATGATCGGTTTCTGACCGGAAATGATGGTCATATCGCTAACAGCAGCATCCAAGGCTTTGGAGTTGGTAACAGCTTCGCCAACGGCCATGTTGATAACAACTTTGGTAACCTTCGGAATCTGCATTACATTTTTATAACTGTATTTTTCCTGTAAACCTTTCACAACTTCGGAAAGGTATTTGTCTTTTAATCTGGACACTCTCAAGGGCCTCCCTTCTTATTAGATAGCTTTACCGCTCTTTACGGCTGTACGAACTTTAGTGCCGTCGGCCTGCTGGACCATTTTGACACGAGTCGGTTTGCCGCTTTCAGGATCTACGAGCATTACGTTGGAAACATGGATAGCAGCTTCCTTGGTGATAATGCCGCCTTGAGGATTGTTCTGACTCGGTTTCGTGTGGCGCTTAACCTGGTTAAGGCCTTCAACTACGACGCGGTCTTTTTTCGGATACGTTGCGATGACCTTGCCTTTTTTGCCTTTTTCTTTACCGGCAATGACAATGACCGTATCGCCTGTTTTAACGTGCATTTTACCCATTGAGAACACCCCCTCCTTATAATACTTCCGGAGCCAAGGAGATAATCTTCATGAAATCTTTTTCACGCAGTTCTCTGGCAACGGGCCCAAAAATACGAGTACCTTTCGGACTTTTATCATTGTTGTTGATTACGACAGCGGCGTTTTCGTCGAAACGGATATAGGAACCGTCAGCACGGCGCAAACCCTTTTTAGAACGGACGATAACAGCTTTGACTACATCGCCCTTCTTGACAACGCCACCGGGTGATGCATCTTTAACAGATGCTGTAATGATATCACCAATGTTGCCATATTTACGATACGAGCCACCCATGACCTGGATGCACAAAATTTTCTTGGCACCAGTATTGTCGGCAACATTCAACATAGTTTCTTGCTGAATCATGGCTTAACCTCCTAATTAATGAAGCTTATTTAGCTTTTTCTACGATCGTCACGACTCTCCAGTGTTTCTGTTTGGACAGCGGACGGGTTTCTTCAATACGAACGACGTCGCCAATGTGGCATTCGTTGTTTTCATCGTGGGCTTTAAATTTAACCGTCGAGATGATCGGCTTTTTATACAGCTTATGCTGTGTCTTATATTCTACAGCAACGACAATTGTTTTGTCCATTTTATCGCTGACTACTTTACCTACGCGAATTTTACGTTCATTTCTTTCCATCTGTGCTTGTGACCTCCTTTTAGATTCCAATTATGGACGTTCTTACGCCTGCGCTTTCAGTTCTGCTTCACGCTGTACCGTTTTGATGCGAGCGATTGTCTTCTTAACTTCGCGGATACGCATTGGATTTTCTAATTGGCCGGTCGCATGTTGAAAACGGAGGTTAAACAATTCTTCTTTCAGGCTAACCACTTTTTCATCCATTTCGGCAGCGCTCAGCGCACGGATTTCTTTAACCTTCATTTTATTCACCACCTAATTCCTGACCTTTAACAACAAACTTCGTTTTAATCGGCAGCTTATGGCCAGCGAGACGCATTGCTTCACGAGCAACTTCTGCGCTTACGCCACCCATTTCAAAGAGTACGCGGCCCGGTTTTGCAACAGCAACCCAGTATTCCGGAGCACCTTTACCGGAACCCATACGAGTACCAGCCGGTTTTGCCGTAACCGGTTTGTCCGGGAAAATCTTGATCCAAACTTTACCGCCACGTTTGATGTAACGTGTCATAGCGATACGGGCAGCTTCGATCTGACGGTTCGTAATCCACGACGGTTCGAGAGCGACGAGACCATATTCACCATGAGCGACTTTATTACCACGATGTGCCTGGCCTTTCATACGGCCACGGAACTGTTTACGATATTTGACACGTTTTGGAATTAACATTACGCTTCACTCCCTTCGTGCTTTTTCGGAGCTTTTTTAGCTTCCGGGAGGATTTCACCTTTGTAAATCCAGCATTTAATGCCGATGCAGCCATACGTCGTATGAGCTTCAGCAAAGCCATAGTCGATGTCAGCGCGGAGCGTGTGCAAGGGAATAGAACCATCGCGGAGGCTTTCGCTGCGAGCGATTTCAGCACCGCCAAGACGGCCGGAGCACATGATTTTGATACCCTTAGCGCCCATACGCATCGTGCGGCCAACGCACTGTTTCATAGCGCGGCGGAAGCCGATACGGCGTTCGAGCTGGCTGGCAACGTTTTCAGCAACCAAGGTTGCATCCATTTCGGCCTGTTTGATTTCAGCAATGTTTACGTCGACAGTCTTCGTCGTGAAGGCTTTCAACGCTTTTTTAATATCTTCAATACCTGCGCCGCCACGGCCGATGACCATGCCCGGTTTAGCAGTATGGATAACCAATTTGATACGTTTTGCAGAGCGTTCGATTTCAATGCGGGAAACACCTGCAATGTATAACTGTTTCTTTAAGAATTCACGGATCTTAACGTCTTCATTTAAGAGTGCAGCGTAATCTTTTTCTGCATACCATTTTGCGTCCCATGGTTTGGAAACGCCGACGCGGAATCCATGGGCATTAACTTTCTGACCCACTACATTTCCCTCCTTATGCTTTTTCGTCAACAACAACCGTCAAATGACTGGAATGCTTGAGAATTTTGAAAGCCTGTCCACGGCTGCGCGGATGAATACGTTTCATCGTGGAATCCTGGTCAACAAAAATTTCAGAAATGAACAATTTTGCAACGTCCATATCGTTATTGTGTTCCGCATTAGCAACGGCACTGCGCAAAGTCTTTTCAACTACACGAGAACCCACTTTCGGAGTGAATTTCAAGATAGAGATAGCTTCGCCGACGTTTTTACCCCGAACCAAGTCAGCAACAATCCGAATTTTACGGGGAGCAATGCGAATGTGTTTCGTAACAGCTTTTACTGCCATTTATGTTACCCCCTTCTTATCTGGTTACTTTTTCGGCTTTAGCATGACCCTTGAATGTACGAGTCGGTGCAAATTCGCCCAATTTATGACCTACCATATCTTCCGTGATATAGACAGGTACATGTTTCCGGCCGTCGTGAACAGCAATCGTGTGGCCGACGAAGTTCGGCAGGATCATCGATGCACGGGACCAGGTTTTGATGACTTTCTTTTCGTTGGCTTCGTTCATAGCGTCGATTTTCTTCAAGAGATGATGTGCTACGAATGGGCCCTTTTTAATGGATCTGGACACTTAGTTATCTCCTTTCCTCAACACTTATTTACGTCTCTTCACAATAAACTTATTGGAAGCTTTTTTAGAGTCGCGAGTCTTGACGCCATAAGCAGGTTTACCCCAAGGAGTAACCGGGCGTTTACGACCAACAGGAGCCTTACCTTCACCACCGCCATGAGGATGATCGCACGGGTTCATGACGACACCACGGTTGCCCGGGCGAACGCCCAACCAGCGGGAACGGCCGGCTTTACCGATCGTGATGTTTTCATAATCCGTATTGCTTACGACACCGATGGTAGCGCGGCAGCGGATGTGTACCTGACGAAGTTCGCCCGACGGCAGACGAAGAAGTGCATAGTTGCCTTCTTTAGCCATGAGCTGTGCCGATTCACCGGCGGAACGAACCATCTGGCCGCCCTTGCCGATTTTCATTTCAACGTTGTGTACGAGGGTACCGAGGGGGATGTTCTGGAGCGGCAAAGCATTGCCAACCTTGATATCCGATTCGGGACCGCTGTAAACGACGTCGCCAACTTTAAGGCCGTTCGGAGCGATGATGTATTTCTTTTCGCCATCTGCATAGAACAGAAGGGCGATATTGGCAGAGCGGTTCGGATCGTATTCGATCGTCGCAACTTTTGCCGGGATGTTGTCTTTAATACGTTTGAAGTCGATCAAACGGTAACGGCGTTTGTGACCGCCGCCCTGATGACGGACAGTCATACGGCCGCTGTTATTACGACCGCCCTTATTGGTTACTTTGACCAATAAGGATTTTTCCGGTTTAGACGCCGTAATGTCTTCGAATGTCGAAACAGTCATGAAACGGCGGCTAGCGGAGTACGGTTTAAATGATTTAATGGCCATTGTAGTGCCTCCTCCTTATTCGTTAAATGCTTAAGCTCCTTCGAAGAATTCGATGGTTTCGCCTTCCTGAAGGGTTACGATGGCTTTTTTGTAATCCGGGCGCTTGCCGATGTATTTGCCCATGCGCTTGAATTTACCCATCGTGCGAAGTGTTGCTACGCTTTTAACTTTGACGCCGAAAATGGCTTCAACAGCTTTACGAATTTCAACTTTGTTAGCATGGAGCGGTACTTTAAATGTATATTTGCCATCAGACATCATCATCGTCGTTTTTTCGGTGATGACCGGTTTTAACAAGAGATCATGCATGTTCATTATGCGAGCACCTCCTCAATCTTAGCGACAGCGCTCTTCGTAACGAACAATTTCGTGTAGTGGAGCAGATCAAAGATGTTTACGCCAGTCGTAGAAATGGCTTTAACGCCTTTGATGTTGCGTGCGCAGCGTTCTACAACTTCATCGTTGTCGGTGATGAAAAGAACTTTTTCACCGGCGAATTTGAAGTTATTGATGAGCGTAACAACTTCTTTCGTTTTCGGAGCTGCGAGATTGATTTCGTCGAGGACGAACAATTCATTAGTATTGACTTTATCGCTCAAAGCGGATTTAACAGCCAGACGGCGAGCTTTACGAGGCATTTTCTGTTCGTAAGAGCGCGGATGGGGACCCCAAATGGTGCCGCCACCAACCCACAACGGGCTGCGGTTACTACCTACACGGGCCCGGCCGGTTCCTTTCTGTTTCCAAGGCTTTCTGCCACCGCCGCGAACGAGGCCGCGAGTTTTAGTGGAATGTGTGCCTAAGCGCTGGTTGGCGAGCTGACGGAGAACGGCCTGACGCATAACGGCTTCGTTCACTTCAACGCCAAATACGCTATCGTTCAATTCGATTTCACCGGTCTGTGCACCGGCAATATTATACGTGCTTACTTTTGGCATTATATTTTATCCTCCTTCCTGTAGACAACTATTAGCGGGGTTTTACGGTATCGCGAATCATAACCAAGCTGCCTTTAGCGCCCGGGATGCCGCCTTTAACCAAGATGAGGTTCTTATCCATATCGACTTTAACGATCGAAAGATGAAGAACGGTTGCCTGGTTGCCACCCATTTGTCCAGGAAGTTTTTTACCCTTGACGACTTTACCGCCGCCACCACTGGTCATAGGTCCGAGAGAACCGGGTTCACGATGAGATTTAGAGCCGTGACCCATCGGTCCGCGGTGGAAACCGTGACGTTTGATAGTACCTGCAAACCCTTTACCTTTGCTGGTGCCAATTACGTCGACGAGATCGCCGCTTGCGAAAATATCAGCTGCCAGAGTTTGGCCTGCCGTATATTCCGGCGTATCTGTCAAACGGAATTCGCGAAGATACTTAACAGGAGCAACGCCTGCTTTGTCGAATTGACCCTTAACGGGTTTCGTCAGATGTTTTTCTTTGATTTCACCATAGCCGAGCTGAATGGAGTTGTATCCGTCCGTATCAACGGTCTTGACGCGTACAACTACGTTCGGGGAAGCTTCGACGACGGTTACAGGGACGACTGCGCCTTCTTCGGTGAAGACCTGAGTCATACCTAATTTTTTACCCAAAATAGCTTTAGACATAATCGCACCTCCTCCTATAATTTGATTTCGATATCTACGCCAGCCGGCAGATCGAGACGGGTCAAGGCATCAACGGTTTTGTTCGATGCTTCGAGGATATCGATCAAGCGTTTGTGCGTACGGAGTTCGAACTGTTCACGAGAGTCTTTGTTAACATGGGGAGAACGAAGAATCGTGAAGATGTTCTTTTCTGTCGGAAGCGGAATCGGTCCGGATACCATTGCACCGGTACGTTTCGCCGTGTCGACGATTTTCGCCGCGCTCTGATCAAGCGTTTTGTGATCGTAAGCTTTAAGGCGAATACGAATTCTTTCCTGTTTTGCCATTACTTAATTCCTCCTAACGTCTATTTCGTTGAATAGACTGCTCCATAAGAGTTTCCCCGCGGTGCGGGCAACATCTTATATCATAGTTTAGCGCGTTTAGAGAGTATTTCCCTGTTGTCGCGTACCTACCTAGTTTACTACAAAAAGCGGCATGACGCAAGGATTTTTCAAGTCATTTCAAATTTTTTCTGACCGATTTAACATACATTACATGTCTCTCTATCATGCTAAAGAAAAAGACGAACTGCTACATAGTAACAGTTCGTCCTTATAACAGCAGAAGCAATCTGCTGCAGGTGTATTTTAGCCTTCGATTTCGGAAACAACGCCGGCACCAACGGTACGGCCGCCTTCACGAATAGCGAAGCGGAGACCAGCTTCGATAGCAATCGGAGTGATCAATTCGACGTCCATTTTGACGTTATCGCCAGGCATGCACATTTCAGTGCCTTCCGGAAGCTGGATGACGCCCGTTACGTCCGTTGTACGGAAGTAGAACTGCGGACGATAGCCATTGAAGAACGGCGTATGACGGCCGCCTTCGTCTTTCGTCAAGACATAGACCTGTGCTTTGAATTTCGTATGCGGATGAATCGTGCCCGGTTTTGCGAGAACCTGACCGCGTTCGATTTCTTTACGGTCAACGCCACGGAGCAGAGCACCGATGTTGTCGCCGGCTTCTGCGCTGTCGAGGATCTTACGGAACATTTCAACGCCCGTAACAACCGTATCTTTCGGTTTATCAGCAAGGCCTACGATTTCAACGTTATCGCCGACTTTCAATTCGCCACGTTCAACACGGCCCGTAGCAACAGTGCCGCGGCCGGTGATGGTGAAGACGTCTTCGACCGGCATCAAGAACGGCTGGTCCGTCGGACGCTGCGGGGTCGGGATATATTCGTCAACGGCATCCATCAATTTGAGGATAGACGGTTTGCCGATTTCACTTTCGTCGCCTTCGAGGGCTTTAAGAGCAGAGCCAACGATGATAGGTACATCGTCGCCGGGGAAATCATAGGAGCTGAGGAGATCGCGGACTTCCATTTCAACGAGTTCCAACAGTTCCGGATCATCAACCTGGTCAGCTTTGTTGAGGTATACAACGATAGCCGGTACACCGACCTGGCGAGCCAAGAGGATGTGTTCACGAGTCTGAGGCATCGGGCCGTCAGCAGCGGATACGACGAGGATAGCACCGTCCATCTGAGCAGCACCGGTGATCATGTTTTTAACATAGTCGGCATGGCCCGGGCAGTCAACGTGTGCATAGTGACGTTTGTCCGTTTCATATTCAACGTGTGCAGTGTTGATGGTAATACCGCGTTCACGTTCTTCCGGAGCTTTGTCGATGTCGGCATAGTCTTCGAATTTAGCGTAGCCTTTTTCAGCCAAAACTTTGGTGATAGCTGCCGTTAATGTCGTTTTGCCGTGGTCGACGTGACCAATCGTGCCGATGTTGACATGCGGTTTCGTTCTTTCAAAATGTTCTTTTGCCATGATAATTCCTCCTTTAAAAAACATCTATCACTTGCATTTTATCACATATCCATATTCTTTGCTAAAAAAAACAATAAATTAAGCAAAAAATATGTCTGCATATAGAAATAACCCCGTATATACGAGGTTATCAGTGTGGTGGCGGCTCGGAGATTCGAACTCTGGACACTGCGGGTATGAACCGCATGCTCTAGCCAACTGAGCTAAGCCGCCATGTGTGGAGCTATTGACCGGGATTGAACCGGTGACCTTATCCTTACCAAGGATACGCTCTACCGACTGAGCTACAACAGCTTGTATACAGGTCAAAGCCTTGTATGAAGTTGTTTCTTACTAAGACTAGTAAAAAAAATTTGGTAGCGGGGGCAGGACTTGAACCTACGACCTTCGGGTTATGAGCCCGACGAGCTACCAACTGCTCCACCCCGCGACATTGGTGGTGGGGGAAGGATTCGAACCTTCGAAGGCGAACGCCGGCAGATTTACAGTCTGCTCCCTTTAGCCACTCGGGAACCCCACCATTTTTTGGAGCCAACGATAGGACTTGAACCTACAACCTACTGATTACAAGTCAGTTGCTCTACCAATTGAGCTACGTTGGCTTATCGTTCCATAGAACATAGTCTATTATAACTAAGACTTGATGTTCTGTCAAGAACTTTCATCAGTTTCTTGTCCTTTTTCTTCGAAATCAAAAGTGTTTCCGACTTCTCGGAAGAACCGCTGACTTAATTAGTATACTACACCGTCTGGAATAATGCAAGTATTTTTTTATCTTTTTCTTTCCCGGTTGATTGTATAATGAATTCGGACATATAAAAAAAGACATAAACGGAGATCTCTGTTATGATAGATTCACCACAAAACACCATTAGGAGGTCTCCGCCATGTCTCATGTCCATTCTACCATATCTAAACGCTCTTTTAAA